>JAGWBQ010000013.1:110988-111842 GCA_021295815.1 Gemmatimonadota bacterium
GGTCGGTGGCGAACCGAAGTCGTCCCGTCGACGTGCCCGATTTCACTCGCGGTCGGTGGGCGGAGTGGCCGCAACTGGAAATCCTGAGAGGCTAGGCAGCTTGCGGACAAAGCCTGCCCTTGCCACCCTGCGAAATCCTGTTAACCTGCCTCCGCCAGTGTCGATGGTCATACCGACCTTCGAACCGTCACCACCTTCCACTTGGGCTTATCACCAGGGAGATAACATGCAGTTTTTCAGCCCCCCCCTCCCCCCCCGAATGAGCTGACTCGGTCGCTCATCCGTCCGATCATGCTCGCCGTGGTCCTCCTCCTCTCCATCATGTCGCTTCTCGCGCTTGCTCCGCCCAGCCAGGCGGACGAGGACGTGCTGACCGAGGTTCAGGCCGTCCTTACCGACGCGGATCGTTGATGGGACGAAGGGCCGCTACCGTCCTGCTTCCAACGGCGGCCCCGGTCGCGGCGGCCCAGGACACGCTCACCGTGTCGGGCGAGGTCACTTGTCAGGAGTGCGCCATCGTGCTCGACACGGTGGTGACGATCGGCGGTTTGGACGGACCTGGGCTCGAGACGATTTATCGACTTTCCACTGTCGCCGTGGACCGCCGGAACCGGATCCACATCGGCCGTTCCCGCCCGCCCTCCGTTTCCGTGTTCGACGAGACGGGTCGTTTCATTCGCTCGTACGGGCGCTCGGGGGAAGGGCCGGGCGAGTACGAATCGATCTCGCACGTCACCGCCGGACCGCAGTACATCCACGTGTTCGACCGGCACCGCGGTCGGACCATGTTGGACTACGATTTCAACGTCGTCCGGGTGGACCCGTTCCCGGGCCAGGTTCACAACTCGGTCGTG
>JAGWBQ010000014.1 GCA_021295815.1 Gemmatimonadota bacterium
CTCGGCAGTCAGGCGCACGGTGTCGCCCCGCGCCGCCAGTTCGACGGTGTCCGGGGTGACGGCAACCATCGTCGCCACAGGCGCGACCACCGCCAGTGCCGCGCGCCCGGACACCCCGGACGAGGTGGCTGTGACCTCCGCCTCGCCAAGGCCCACTCCCGTCACCAGTCCCGATCCGTCCACCGTCGCCACCGAGGCGTCCCCGGACTCCCACGTGAACTCGGCTCCCGCCACCGCGTGGCCGTTCGCGTCGAACGCCTCCGCCACCAGCCGCAGCGTGTCGCCCACAAACAGCGTGTCGGCTGCGGGAGATACGGTGAGCCACCGTCACCGTCGCGCTCCCCGACGCCGACCCCGAGGTCGCCGTGATCGCGGCCGTCCCCGCGCCCGCCGCCGTCACCAGCCCCGACCCGTCCACCGTCGCCACCGAGGCGTCCTCGCTCGACCATGCGACCGATGCGCCCGCCATCACGTTGCCGTTCTGGTCGCGCACCTCGGCGGTGAGCCGCACCGTGTCCCCCCGCGCCGTCATCGAGGCGGTCGCGGGCGTCACGGTCACCGCAGTCGCCCGGGGCGGATCGGGGGGAGGCGGGGGAGGCGGTTCGGTAGCCCCGTCGCCACACGCGACGGCCCAGCCGGCTAGGCCCACCAGCACAAGTATGGGCGCTACGGCTGGTGGTCGTCTCATGGCATCGTCACGGCGAAGGCGGAGCCCACAGCCAACCCGGAAACCGAGAGAGCTGGACTGGATCTAGACTCGGCTTCAACCTAACGTGGTCCGGGAGTCGCCGCCACCGTGGACTCGGGATTGATCCGGAAACCGGCCGGCTTGACAGGCCTACTGGGTCGCCAGAACGCAGTAACGGTAGATCTCCAGCGTTCTTCGCCAGTCTTCCGGGTAGCCGTCCACCATGGGACCCATTCCGTACTCGCGGCCCAGATCGGCGAAGGACCCCGATTCGGCCACCCTCAGAGGCGTCTCGTTCTCGAAGGCCGCGAGGTCGGGGAAGCCGGTCAGAAATCTGACGTGCATGGCCTGCTCGATCCCCTCGACCCGCTGGATGTCGATCGAATCCGGGTCCCGGTTCATAAGGTCGAGCACGAAGTGGTCGAAGGCGATCCGGAACCGCGCGAGCCCATCGGCCAGGCGGTTCAGGAAAGGCATGATCGACTCGGCCGGCAGGTACATGGTGTTGCCCTCCCAGACGATGAGCGTGGTCAGGTTCGGGTCCAGACCAAGCTCCTCGAGTCCTCCTGTGAGGTCGCCTTCGAGGTAGTCGATCGGGAGCGACGGCGGTTGAACCGTTCCTCGGTCATCGAGCAGCTTGCTCTTGAAGTCGATCACCGGCTTCCGATCCACCTCGAAGAAGGTCACCCCATCCCGGGCGAAAATGTGAGCCCGCATGTCGAAACCGCCGCCCAGCAACACCACCTGAACAGCTCCGGCTTCGATTCCGCGCTCGATGAAACGGTTGAAGTACCGGGTCCGGAAGCGAACCATCGTGGTCGAGGGGGGAAAGGCGGCGTCTATTCCCCGGGCCGCCGTGCGCGCGAAGTCGCTCGAGAACCATGCGGCGTAGGGATCGGTGAAGAGCGGTTCGGGCTTGCTGTCTTCGCTCTCGCGGATCGAGGCTATGACGAAGGCGGTCGCACCGATCTTGTCGATCGAGGTCATGGCAGACGTCCTTGAGCTGGTGGTAGATTGGGCATGGCGCTGTCCGATAAGAATATTCGGACCGGCCATACGCTGCAACCGCACCGCCGACCGGCCTCCTCGTCGCCTGCCGCTGCCGTGCCGCCGCTGCCGCGGGTAAGCACGCGACGACGGGCGGACCTCCTGTCGAATGTCTGTTCCTCCAGTTACCGGTCAACGAAGGTCCCGCAGGTGGAGAGCCCCGACATCTTGACGAACGCACATGCCGGCGTTAGACTGGCTTACACGACCTGGGATCGGTGGCCTGCGTCCCACCATCTCGGCCGTTCGCGCACCCGCCACTCGGTTCCGGGACCTGTCACCTCACCTCCCGCTCAGATGGACGATCACGCAATTGCCGGGCCGAACATCCTGAGCGAACTTCCCGCGCTCGCAACCGCCGTGGCGGTCGAGCACGGCCAACACCGGGACTATGTGGCGCTCTCTCGCTACTACGGCCTCGACGGAGGCAAGCGCTGGATTCTTGAGGACATCGGCAGGGACTTCGGGCTGACAAGGGAGCGGGTGCGCCAGCTACGAAATCGCCTCACCCGACGGGTGAGGGCCTTCCTGATCGAAGCCGAACCGGCGGAGGCGGGGGAGCTCGGCCGTGAAGCCCGCGAGATCGGACGGTTGCTCAGGTCCGGTCCCATGCTCTCCAGACAGGAGGAGGTTGCGGCCCAGCTTGCCGCCAGGTACGGGAGGGAGCTGACCGACAAGGAACAGGCGGCGCTTCCGCTCCTGCTCGTGATGATCGGGGTCGTCTCCTATTCCGCGCGCACGCTCGGGTTGAAGGACAACGCTACCTACTGGTCGCCTCGCGGCCCGCTCGACGTTCGTGAGATCAGTAAGATCAACAGTGTTCTGGCCGAGCATCTTGCGGAGCGTCCGCAGGGCACGACCTGGCGAGACCTCAGCGTGGCCGCGAGCCGGGCCGCAGGCAGGGACGTAAGTTCGGAAGAGACGAAACGTTTCACCTCGCTGGTAGCGAACATCCGGGAAAAGGGGGATGGCGTAAGGGTGCCCTTCGAGCTCCTGTCCTCGAACGCCTGCCGCGCGGTCAGGATCCTGTGGGACGAAGGCGACCCGCTTCACTTCCGGGTTATCGCCGAACGCATTACCGCTCGCTACGCCGAGCTGGGCTTGAAGGCCCCGGGCGCGGACGCTCTCGGTCTCTCCAAGCATCTCTCGCTCGACCCGAGGTTCCAGCCGGTAGGCCGAAGCGGTCGCTGGATGCTCGCGACCTGGACTCATGTGCGCGGCGACTCGGTCGCGTCCCTGATGGAGGAGATACTTGCCAAGAGGGGCGAGCCGGTGCCCTACGACGACATCTGGGATTTCGTTCACCGCATGAGGCCGGACGTGAAACGGTCTACCATCTTCGCTCTCGTGCACGTGTTCTCCGACCGTTTCGTGCGCATCAAGAAGGCCAAGCTCGCCCTTGCGACCTGGGATCTCGATCCCGCGAAGGTACAGCCCAGGCGCCGCATCAAACGGCGACGTACGAGAAGGCGACGCCGAAATACTGTACGCGGAAAGGTGGCCCGGGTCGTCCGCGATACTCTGCGCGAGCACCCGGAGCACACTGCCAAGCTGAGGGAGCTGCGCAAGATGGTCCGCGAGCGGGCGAACGTGAAGGACCCGACGATCTACTGGGTCATCACTGCGATGTCCGACACCCGTAAATTTGACAAAGGCAACGTTCGATACGTCAGGCTAGTCGAATCCGACGATGAATGGAACACGCAATCTCGACATTGAAGTAATTCAAGAAAAGGTCCGGGCGGAGAGCGGTTTTCTGCGCGGTTTGCGCACCGAGATCGGGAAGGTCGTGGTGGGCCAGCGGAGGATGACCGAACGGCTCATCGTGGGCATGCTGGCCGACGGCCACGTTCTCATGGAAGGCGTTCCCGGCCTCGCGAAGACGCTCACGGTGAGCACGCTCGCTCGTGCGATCTCCACGACCTTCCGCCGCATCCAGTTCACGCCCGACCTCCTGCCCGCCGACGTGGTCGGCACCCTCGTCTTCGATCCGCGCCGAAGCGACTTCGAGACCAAGAAGGGCCCCATTTTCGCCAACGTCATCCTGGCCGACGAGATCAATCGCTCGCCCGCGAAGGTGCAGGCGGCCCTCCTCGAAGCCATGCAGGAGCGTCAGGTCACGCTCGGCGAGAAGAGTTATCCGCTGCCGTCGCCCTTTCTGGTGCTCGCCACACAGAATCCCATCGAGCAGGAGGGCACTTACCCTCTTCCCGAGGCGCAGGTCGATCGTTTCATGCTCAAGGTGGTGGTGGAGTATCCCGGTGCCGACGACGAGTTGGAGATCATGCGCCGAATGTCCACGGGCAAGCTCCCCGAGGTCGAACCGGTGGTCGGTCCGGACGATATTCTGAGGGCCAGGGCGACCGCCGAGCTCGTCTACATGGATCGTCAGGTCGAGCGCTACATCGTGGACCTCGTGATCGCGACCCGGGACCCGGCCGGAAGCGGCATCCCGGATCTCGCAGACCTCATCGCCTTCGGAGCTTCGCCCAGGGCGACGATCTGTCTGGCGAAGACCGCGCGCGCATACGCGTTTCTGAAAGGTCGGGGCTACGTGACGCCCGACGATGTCCGGGCCATGGCCATGGATGTGCTTCGCCACCGCGTGCTCATCACCTATGAGGCCGAGGCCGAGGAGGTAACGTCGGAGGACGTGGTCAGGCGCGTCCTCGACAGCGTCGAAGTCCCCTAGGCACCAGCTGTCCGTGATTCCGCGGGAGGTTCTCAAGAAGGTTCGCCAGATCGAGATCGCGACCCGCGGTCTCGTGACGGAGGTCTTCTCGGGCGAGTACCAGTCTGTCTTCAAGGGCCGGGGCATCAGCTTCGCCGAGGTGCGCGAGTACCAATACGGCGACGAGATCCGCTCCATCGACTGGAACGTGACCGCGCGCAGCGGATCGCCCCATGTCAAGGTGTTCGAGGAGGAGAGGGAGTTAACGGTCCACCTGCTCGTCGACGTCAGCCGGTCCGGCGAGTTCGGTACGCGGACCAGCCTCAAGCGCGAGCTGGCGGCGGAGGTGTGCGCGCTTCTCGCATTCAGCGCCATCCGCAACAACGATCGGGTCGGACTCACGATCTTCTCCGATCACGTCGAAAAGTACGTACCGCCGCGCAAGGGAAGACGCCACGTCCTGCGGGTCATCCGCGAACTCATCTACCATCGCCCGGTGGGGAAAGGGACCGATATCGCCGCCGCGCTCGAATATTTCGCGAGGGTTCAGCGACGACGGGCAACGGCATTTCTCGCTTCGGATTTCCTAACCTCCGGATTCGAGCGTTCGCTCGCGGTCGCGGCGCGCCGACACGATGTGATCGCGCTCCACTTGGAGGATCTTCGTGAGCGCGAGCTGCCCAAGGTGGGGTGGGTCGAGTTGGAGGATGCCGAGAGCGGCGAGACCATGCTCGTCAACACCTCGAGCGTCGCCTTTCAGGAACGCCTGCGCGCCCGGGCGATCGAGAGGAAGCGCGGGCTGAAGCGGGCGGTGCGCAGATCGGGCGTGGATCTGGTGGAAATCGAGACCGGTGGCGACTACACACGTGCACTCATGCACTTTTTCAGAGAACGACAGCGACGGCTGCGGAGCGCATGAGACCTCTGCCGGCCTTGGTCGTTTCGACGCTGCTCGCTCTCCCGGTCGACGCGACGCCCGGGCTCGGAGCCTGCGGCGCGCAAGCTGCGGGTCAGGCCGCCCCGCCGCGCATCACTGTCGCCGTCGACACCACGCTCATGAATGTCGGCGACCGCATCACACTGATCGCGACCGTCGAGCACGATCCTACCAGTACCGTCGCATGGCCGGCCACCGACTCGATCGACCTGGCTCCCTTCGAGGTTCTGGAGGCCGCGGTCGGCGCCGGTACCGGCAATGGACGCCCCGCCGCGACTCTCGCTCTCTCGCTTACGGCCTGGGAGCTGGGCGAACTGGACCTGCCGGCTCTGCGTGTGCCGGTGGTCGCTTCGGACGGCTTCGTCGACACACTCGTCGGCGACGCCTTTGTGGTCGAGGTGGCGAGCGTGGGCATCGACGAAGGGGGCGACATCAGGGAGATCCGGGGTCCGATGGCCCTGCCGGCCAACTGGGGAGGCGCCCGAACCTGGCTGCTCCTCGGTGCGATCGCCGCGTTGGCGGCGTACCTGATCCGCCGGCGCTTCCGCAAACGGCAGGGGGAGGCCGAGCGAGTCGTTCCCGCCCCTTCGCCGGAGGAGGCGGCCTACGCCGAGCTCGACCGTATCGAAAGCTCGCCTCTCCTCGCCCGCGGCATGGCCAAACGGTATCACATCGAGCTCTCCGAGGTCGTGCGCCGCTACGTGCGCGAGCGTTTCGGGGTCGATGCGATGGAGGCGACCACCGGCGAGCTCATGGAAATGCTCGACGGCCCGACGACGGGGGCGGTGATCGCCGACAAGGAGGCAGGGCAAGGGTGGCTGCGACGGCTGCGCGAGCTCCTCGCCCAGGCCGATCTCGTCAAGTTCGCCAAGGCCCGACCGACTGCGGAGAGCTCGGTCGCATGTCTCGCGCTGGGGCGGGAACTCGTGCGCGAGGCGGCCCGATGGGTCGAGGAGGCCGCCCGGCGCGCCGCGACGGAGGCCGAGGCGCGGGCGCGGGCCGGAGCGGACGAGGCGGAGACCGGAGCCCGCGAGTCCCGGAACGGAGCCCGCGAATCCGCGACTGAAGGCGACGACGCCGGCGTTAGGCTCATGGCGGCACCGTCCCCCGTCGAGCCACCGGCCCCTGGCCGAGAGGAGCCCCGCTGATGTTCCGGTTCGCCGATCCCTGGCTTCTTTTCCTCCTGCTGCTGCTGCCTGCGGCGTACCTCGTCCGCCGCGCCACTCGGCGAAGCCGCCCCGCGCTCCGGTACTCGGCGGTCCGCATGATCCTCGGCGAGCCGGGGCGCGGGAGCCGCTGGACCCGGACAGTCCCGGCCGTGCTGCGAGCCATGGCCGTCGCTGCGGCGGTCGTCGCGCTCGCCCGTCCGCAATCCGGGATCACCTCCACCGAGGTGGGGATGGAAGGGATAGACATCGTGCTGGCGCTCGACGTCTCCTCTTCCATGCTGGCACTCGATCTCCAACCGAACCGGCTCGGGGCGGCGAAGGCGGTCGGCACGGATTTCGTCGAGGGCCGGCCGAACGACCGCATAGGACTGGTGGCCTTCGCGGGGGAGGCCTTCACGCAGGCCCCGCTCACGCTCGACCGAAATGTCGTCGTCACTCTGATAGACGAGCTGGAGACCGGCATGGTGGACGACGGAACCGCCGTGGGTATGGGACTCGCGACCGCCGTCAAGCGGCTGGAAGGCTCGCTCGCGGAGTCCAAGGTCGTGATTCTCCTCACCGACGGACGCAACAACTCGGGAGAGATCGGTCCTTCGACCGCTGCGGAAATCGCCGAAGCCCTGGGAGTCAAGGTCTATACCATCGGTGTCGGCGGGGTCGGTCCTACCGAAATCCCTCTCTCTCCCAGGCCCGCTCGCCCGCCGTACTCGGCGGTGGGAGAGGTCGACATCGACGAGAAGTCGCTCCGGGAGATCGCGGAGACGACCAGCGGTCGCTACTTCAGGGCAACAGACACCGAGAGCCTGGCTGCCATCTACGCCGAGATCGACGCGCTGGAGCGCACCGAACTGCCGGTGACCATCTTCTCCCGTTACGAGGAACTGTTCCACGTCCCGCTCACCGCCGCTCTCGCCTTTCTCCTTTTGGAGCTGATCTTGCGGCGAACGCTTTTCAGAACCCTGCCGTGAACGAGAGGCCTGCGACGGATGACGGGGGCGTGGCGCTTCGCCGCTCTCGGGGCTCGCGCGAGTTTCGCCGCGGACTGCTGGAGGCGACCGATGTTTCGCTGGGGTGAGCCGGTCTGGCTCGTCGGATTGGCGGGGGTGCCGCTTCTGGTCCTCCTCATGCTTTGGAGCGGGTCCAGAAGAAAACGGGCGCTGGATCGACTCGGCGACGCGCGGCTGATCGGCCGACTCACGGACTCGGTCAGCGCTCGCCTCCGCCGAACGGCCTCGATCCTCACGGTCGTTGCCTCCGCACTCGTCCTCGTCGCGCTCGCCCGCCCGCAGTTCGGCACCCGGATCGAAACGGTCTCAAGGGTCGGTCAGGACATCGTGGTCGCGCTCGACCTCTCCTCCTCCATGCTGGCCGAGGACATCGCGCCCAACCGCCTCGAACGCGCCCGCGTCTCGATACTCAGGCTCATGACCCAGCTCGCAGGGGACCGCATCGCTCTCGTGGCCTTCGCTGGTGACGCCTACCTGCAGAGCCCGCTCACCACCGACTACACGGCGGCGGCCGTTTTCCTGAACGCCATGACTCCGGCAATGATGCCGATCCAGGGCACCGACCTTGGAGCCGCTCTCCGTGTATCACTGGATGCGTTGGACGGAGGAGCCCGGGAGGCTCGTTCGGTCCTCCTGATAACGGACGGCGAGGACCACGAAGGCGGGCTCGACACCGAACTGGCCCGAGCCCTGGAAGGGGGCGTCATCGTTCACGCCGTGGGGATCGGCTCGACGGAGGGCGTTCCCATACCGGATCCGGACGATGCGGGTGGGACCGGCTTCCTGCGCGACGAAGACGGCACGGTGGTCACCAGCCGGCTCGACGAGGCGACCCTGCGCTCGCTGGCGGAGCGTACCGGCGGCCGATACGCGCGAGCCGGCGCCGGTGCCGGGTTCGACCGGCTCATCGACGATATCGCCAATGTGGAGGGAGAAGCCATCGATGCGACCGAGATTACCGATTTCGCCGACCAGTACCAGCTCTTCGTGGGCCTGGCCCTACTCCTCATCCTCTGCGAATGGGCTCTGCCCGACAGGAGACGCACCGATGACTGACGCGAAAGATCGACGGAGTTCACGCGGCGCCCGGCCGTCGACGTGGAGCGCCGCGGTCGGGAACGTGGCGGCGCTTTTTGCGTCGGTCTCGGTCGGAGCGGCGTCCCTCGGGCCTCTCGCCCTGACGGCGCAGGACGGACGCAGCCTCGTGGACGAAGGCAATCGGCTCTACGAGGAGGGTCGGTTCGAGGAGGCGCACCGGAAGTATCTCGAAGCCTTGGGCGCGGCGCCCTCCGTACCCGCGATCCACTTCAACTCCGGTAACGCCCTCTATCGTATGGGCGACTTCGAGGCCGCGCTCGAGGCCTACGAGGAAGCTCTGCGGGCGGCCGAAGCGGACGGGCTCGCGCCCACCGTGTACAACTCCGGCAACGCGTTCTTCCGCAGACAACAGTTGCAGGAGAGCCTGGAGGCCTACAAGGAGGCGCTCCGGATCGATCCCGGCGATCTCGATGCCAAGCACAATCTCGAGGTCGTGCTCAAGTTGATTGAGGAGCAGGACGAGCAGGAGCAGGGCGGCGACGGCGACGACGATCGGGAGCCTCAGGACCGACAGGAGCAGGACGAGAACGAGAACGGAGACCCGGAGGACGATCGGCAGGAAGCTTCACAGGGAGCCGACGAGAGCGACGGGGACGACGAGGGCGAGGACGGCTCGGAGGGCTACGAAGAGGAGAATCCCGACGAAGGCGGGAATCCCGCCGACAGCCCTCCCGGTGGCGGAGATCCGGAAAACGACGAACGCGACGGCCAGGGCCGACCTCAGCCTCGGGAGGGCCGAATGACCGAAGAGGAGGCGCGCAGGCTCCTCGGGGCGATCGACGAGGACCCCGAAGGGGTGGAGCGCAGGCCGCCGTCGAGTCGCGGACGCAGGCCCAGGAAGCCTTGGTAGTTCCGATCGTCCGCGGGATGGCGCCTCGCGTCCTGCTCGCCGCACTCCCCTTGCTGCCGCCAGCCCTCGCCTTTGAAGTGGCTGTGCCGGCCGCCGCCGGTCAGGAGCCCTCGGTCACGGCCGCGCTGAACGCGGACACGGTGACCCTCGGCGTGCCCTTCGACTATACCATCACCGTGCGCGGTGCGGGCGGGGTCGGCCCGGTGCCCAGGCTTCAGCTCCCGTTCCTTGGCGTCCAGGGCTGGAGCAGCCGGAGTTCCCTGCGCAGCGGTCCGGGCGGGACGGAGACGGTGTACCAGGTATCGTACCGAGCAGTCGCCACGCAGCTCGGCGACTTCGAGATACCGTCTCAGGAGATCACCGTCGGCGAGGCGGTCTTCTCGACCAATCCCGTGAGCCTGACCGTAGTGGCCGATCCTCGGAACGGGTCCGGTACCGATGGGTCGCCACCGGGTGCCGACGGCGGGACCGCGGCACCCCCGGGTTCGAACGAGAGCATCTTCGTCACCGCCACCCTATCCAAAGACGAAATCTACGAGGGCGAGCCCGTGCTCGTGGAGTACACTCTCTGGACGGAGCTCCCGGTGTCGGGGCTCACCGTCTCCGAAAGGCCGGATCCGACCGGGTTCTGGGTGGAGGATTTGTCCGAGCAGGGAGAGCTCGACGTCAATCAGCGCACCCTGAACGGCAGGAGCTACGCGACCGCCGTGGTCCGCCGCCTGGCCCTGATCCCGAGCGGGTCCGGAACCCGCACCATCGAGCCGCTCGTCCTGGAGGCTTCGGTGCGGGAGGGCGGAGGCTTCTTCCTTGGCACCAGACTGCGAGAGGTCACCCTCCGATCGGAGGAACTGGTGGTCGACGTGGACCGGCACCCTGACGGCGCACCGTCCTCGTTCAGCGGTCTGGTAGGAGAGGGGTGGACGCTGGAGGCGTCCCTGGACCGCGACTCCCTCGAGGCAAACGAGGCAGTCACTCTGACCGTCGTGGTCCGGGGGGGCGGCCACATCGAACAACTTCCTCCGCCCGAGATCGATCTGCCCGCCGACATCGAGCTCTTTCCGCCGGAGGAGTCAGGCAGCGTCGCGGAGGCTTGGCCGGGGCTCCGGGGTGAGAAGGAGTACAGGTTCGTAATGATCCCGCGCGCGCCGGGAATGCGTGCCATTCCGTCGATAGAGGTGAGCTACCTGGACGAGTCGACCGGTGCGTACGAGACCGCCCGGACCGCGCCCATATCGTTTCTGGTGACCGGAGAGGATGCCGCCGGGGTGTTGGGGGGCATGCGCGACGGCATCGCGGAGGTGCGGGAAGACATCCGCTTCATCCGCCTCGACGCCGGCTCGTTCACCCGCAGGGGCGAGAACGCCTTCGGTTCAGCCTGGTTCTGGCTTCTCTTCGTGACTCCTCTCGGTGCGGTGGCGGTGGCTTCGATGGTCGGCAAGAGGAGGGCCCGGCTGGAGGGCGACGTCGCCTACGCCCGCGACCGTGGCGCCGGCGCCGCGGCTCGTCGGCGGTTGAAGGCGGCCCGTGCGCTTCTGGGTGAAGGAAAGCCATTTTACGCCGAGACCGACCGGGCCTTGCGCGAGCTGGCGGCGAACCGGCTCGATCTGGCCGAGGCCGGGCTCAGAACCGAAGAGATCTCGGCGGTGCTGGCAGAGGCCGGGGTGAGCGAGGAGACCTGCTCGCGAGTGGGCGAGACGCTCGACCGCTGCGACCGCGAACGTTTCGCTCCGTCCGGTGCGGACCATGCGAGAGAAAAGCTCTTCCTCGACGAGGTGAGCGCGTTGATGTCGGCGCTCGACCGGGAGCTGCGTCGATGAGAGGTGAGGCTCGCCGCAGCCCGCTTGCACCGTCCACCGCCAACCCGGCCGCTCGGCTCGCCACCGTCGCCGCTTCCGTCGTCGCGATCGCGATCATCCTAGGCCTCGGTGTCCATCCCGTAACCGAAACGCTGCCGACCTCCAGGCGGCTCCCGGCCGGACAACCCGTGGCCGGATCGTCGGTGGTGGGTGCGCCTCCCGCGCAGACCTTCGATCCCGCCGAGCTCGTCGCGCTCGGAAACGCCCTTTACGAAGAAGGCGACTTCGCCGACGCGATCGAGGCCTATCGGGCCATCCTGGACCGGGGATTCGAGAACGGCGGGCTCCACTACAATCTCGGAAACGCCCACTTCAAGAACGGGGAGCTGGGATGGGCGATACTCGCCTGGGAGCGCGCCGCCAGGCTCATGCCCGGAGACGACGACGTGGAAGCCAATCTCGAGCTTGCTCGGGCTCTCACCCGCGACGAGATCCAGCCGCTTCCCAGATTCTGGCTCTTCGCTGCGGCGGAGCGGTGGCTGGATTTGTTGCCGATGCGTTGGCTGGCGTTGGTCGTCGGCACCGGGTGGCTCGCGGTCACCGGGGGAATCTCCTACCTGCTCCTGACCCGGGGCCGGGGCGGCGCGCGTCCGTTCGTCTGGACCGGCGGCCTGCTTCTTCTGCTCTTCGGCCCCGGATTCGTGGTTCACCAGATCGGCTGGGGGGGAGCCGAACGGGCGGTGATCCTGGAGGAGAGGGTGCCGGTAAGGTCAGCCCCCGCCGGCAACGACGATCTGACCCTCTTTTACGTTCATGAGGGAACGAGCGCCCGTATCGACGCCCGTACGGATTTCTGGGTCGAGATAGTCCTCGACGACGGCAAGGTCGGCTGGGTACCTGCGGAATCCTTGGAGGAGATCTGAACGGGGATTGGCAATTTGCGATTCGGACCAGCCTCCCATCGTGAGGCTATCGGCTCGGGCTGGAGCGTCGGATTCGGTGCCGTCCGGCGCGCCCAAAGAAAGATCGCGCTGCGGGTCGACCCGGTAGCCGCCCTACCCTTGCACGGCTATGCCAATCCTTATATATTCGCTATGTCAATATTGATATAACTACGGGAGCGACATAGCGAGATGAGTCTCGACCACATCCTGCTCGGCCTACTCCGCGAGCCGGCCACGGGGTACGACCTCAAGGGCGTGTTCGGCGAGACGGTGCGGCACTTCTGGTCCGCCCAACTCAGCCAGGTCTACCCGGCCCTCAAACGTCTCGAACAGCGGCAAATGCTCGAAAGCCGGTGGGAGCCGTCCCCAATGGGACCCGACCGCAAGGTCTACAAGCTCACGGAGGAGGGCAGCGCCGAACTGCTGCGTTGGCTGCGCGACGACCCTGCGGTCGGCACTGAGCGTTTCGCGTATCTGGCCCAGTTGTATTTCATGGACGCCATCGGCGACCTCCACCGGACACGGACATTCATGGCGCAGCTCGCCGACCACTTTTCGCGCTGGCTGGCCCAGCTCCGGGAGGTCGAGCGGGAGATCGTCGCCACCTGCGGAGATGCGCCCGAACGGTACGGCGACGCGGGATTCCACCAGTTCGCGGCCCTCCGGATGGGCATACACTCCATCGAGGCCAAGGTGACGTGGTGCGAGGAGACACTGGCCGCGATCGACCGGAGGCTGGCGTTCGCCGAGCCACCCGCCGAGACCGGGGGGGAGGTCGGGCCATGACCATCCCGCCCCTGATTTTCGATGTTGTCGTTCTGGTGCACGTAGCCGCCGGATTCGTCGGCCTCGCGGCGTTCTGGGTTCCGGTGTTCGCGCACAAAGGTGGCAGGACGCACGTGCGTGCCGGTCGAGTCTTCGTCTATTGCGCCTACATCGTGACGCTGTCGGCGGTCACCGCGGCGGCTGGCCGGTTGGCCTACTACCAGATCCAGGGGATCCGGCTCGTCGACCAGCCCGAGCTCTACGGCACCAGCCTGTTCCTGGGCTACCTGGGTCTGGTGACGTTCGCAACGGTCCACCACGCGATACGGGTTCTGGCTACCCGCAGGTCGCCGGAGACGCTGCGGACCCCGGTGCACGAGGCGCTCGCCTGGGCGTCCGTCGTCGCCAGCGGGACCATCGTCGTGTACGCGCTCACGTTATGGTCCAACCTCTCACCCATCCTGCTGGGACTCAGCCCAATCGGGCTCATCACGGGTCGCCGAATGCTCCGGCTGATGCGTAACCCAGGGGCGCAACACATGGGCTGGTTCTACAGCCACCTCGTGTCGATGCTGGCCGGCGGCATCGCCTTCCACACCGCGTTCATCGTGTTCGGAGTGCAACGCCTGTGGGCATACGAACTCGCCGGGCCGCTCGCCGTCGTGCCGTGGATCGCGCCGACAATCATCGGCATCCCGGCGATCCTCCTCTGGACACGGCACTATCGGCGGAAATTCGACCGGCGTTCTCGGCGTACCGAAGCTCGGACGTGAGCAACGGGCAGTCCGGTTCCGGGCCGCTAGAACTCGTACTGCAGCTTGAGCCGGGCGACGCGGCCGATCTCCGGAGCTCCGATAAACTCGCGGTGGAGGTTGTTGAGCGCATTGCTCACGTCCGCACCGATCAGGAGTCCCTTGTGACCGGGGACTCTCACCCCGAGTCCGAGATCCATGACGCCGAAGGAGTCGATGGCCCCGCGGTACAGACCTGAGTCCATGTAGAATCCGTCGGCGTACCGGAAGCGCGTGTTCGCATACCAGCCGCTCACCTTGTCGTTGAAGCGCAGACCCATCGAAAACTTGTTCTTGGGCGCGTTCAGGGAGACGTCGGCCACAAGATCCGGGCACTCGCCGTCGTTGTTTATATCGAAGCAGTCGTCGCTGACGTGCGAATACGAACCGGTGAAGGTCACCTTGTCGTTCGCGATCACCTCGAGTCCGAGATCGAAGCCGTACCACTGGAGACCGCCTTCGACACCCGATCCGAAGGTCGGGTAGGTTACCAGAATGTCCGGGGAAGCGAGCTGATCCGGAGCCACGGTCCCGAGCGGCACCATCGCCGCCGTGGTCGCAAGTCCCTGGGCGACCTGAGCCGCAACGGACGCCGGCAGTCCGGCGGCCACCAGACGGCCTACCAGGAACTCCGCTACCGAAGCGCCGTCGAGGAAGACGTTGGGGGTGACCGTGGACAGCGAGCCTGAGGTGCGATCCCGGGAGGAGCGATATGCGGACACGGAGAGGAGTGCCCGGTCGCCGATGATGCCGTTGTATCCTAGCTCGTAGGTCGTGGTCACACTCGGCTTCAGAGGTTCGACGGCGGTAATGCCGGGGTCGGGGAAGAAGGGTACTTCGGGGTTCTCGGTATTGAGTCGCAGGAGGGTGGATCGGATGTCGCCGGGCTGCGGGTTGCCGACGATCTGGGCGAAAATCTCGGGGGTCATCCCCAGTTGCGCGATAACCGCCTGGAGCGTCGGGTCGGTCAGAGCCAGCGGCAACAGCACCGCGTCCCAGAGAACGGCCCCGTTCGCGGGGAGCTGGCCGGGCGCGAAGGGAGAGTACATGCAGTAATTGTCGACTCCGCCCGCGCAGGTGTTGTTCCAGGTGTATCCGCCTCCGTTGACGCCCCGGGTCCGCACCGTGTAGCCCAGCCCGCCTCCAAGGGGCACCCGGCCCGCCGCCAGATCGAGAAAGAAGCGGGTGCTGACGGGAGTCTCGAATCCGCTTCCGTAGCTTAAACGGAACGACTGACCGTCCGCAGGCTCGAAAACCATCGCCGCGCGAGGCGTGAAGATCATGTCTTCCAAGTGCTCGTGCGAATCCGTGCGCGCCACCGCCACCAGTTTGAGAGCGTCGCTGAGTTCCAACTGGCCGTGAAGATAGGCGCCGTACTCGGTGGTGTTGTCGCTGTCCTCGAATTGGCCGTGGATCGTGCCGCCGGTCTTGGGCGTGGTGTAAGCGTAGTCGGTGCCGGTGATGAAGCTCAGCCGGGAGCCGAGGTCGAAACCGTACTGCAGTTGGGCACCCACGGCGTTCGAGTTGTCCACCAGAGGGGTGCCGGTCCGCAGAAGGTAGGTGCCGCCCGCTCCCGAAAGGTTGTAAAATCCCTGGGCGAAGAGGCCGCCCTTCGAGAGGCGGACGTGGCCGGTGCGGTAGGTCCATTTCTTGCCTTGCGCCGAACCCAGGCCGGTCAGGTTGATGCCGCTGAAGTTCGCGTAGCCTGCGGTAAAGACGATCTCGTCGTCCGGATTCTCCCACGGCCTGAGGTCCAACCGCAGCTCGCCGGTGTAGTTTTCAATCTGGAAATCACGCTGACCGGTGAGCGGATTGGCTCCGGGTATCTGCGACGCCGCCACCTCGGCGGGGTCGATGTATTCGAAGTCGTTGCCGGTCAGGTACCGCCCCGAGATCTTGATTCCGGCCTTCTCGCCGATCCTGATGGAGTGCCTCATCTCTCCCTGCACGACGTTTCGCTCGCCCCCCGAGAGGCTGACCTTGGTTCCCGGGTCGTCGATCGGAGACGAGGTGATGAGGTGCATGACCCCGTGCCCCGCGTTGGGGCCGTAAAGCGCCGCGGCCGGACCCAGCAGCATCTCGACCCGCTCGATGTCGAGCGAGGAGGTGGGAATCAGCGAGTACTGGTTCAGGCGGAGCGAGGGAATGCGCGCGTACCGATGGTCGGTGAGCACGAGCAGGGACCCGCTGAAGACTCCGTTGAAGCCGCGCGAGACCACGCTGGAGGTGGCGATACCCATGTCGGCCACGTCGACCCCGGGAAGCCCCCTCACGTAATCCGAGCTGGCGAGCCCGGCCGACTCCTCCACGTCCTCGGCGCTAACCACGGTCACATGGGCCGGAGACGCGACGGTGCGCTCCTCGCGACCCCGGTTCACGGTGACCACGATCGGGTTGAGGGAGAGGGCGCGCGTGGCCAGCTCCACCGTGATTTCCGTGGCGGCGCCCGCCTCGACCGAGACGCCGTCCACCCGAACGGTCTGATAGCCGAGCAGCACGACCGATACCGAATGGGTGCCCGCAGCGATATCGAAGCCGAAGACTCCCGCCTCGTTCGAGGTCGTGCCGACGGTCGTCCCGACCGCCTGGACCTGGGCGTTGGACAGAGGCTGGCCGTTTCCGGCGTCGGTAACGGTCCCGGTGATCGAGCCGGTCTGGGCCGTCGCCGCAAGGGGAAACGCGGCGAGGGCGAGAAGGGCGATGGCGCTGACAACGTGTCGGACGCCGCCGGGCCTGAGATGAGTCATGCGGTCTCCTTTTCGGGATGGGTGGCGATCGGAAACGGATGTGACGTTCGAATGACGGGTGCCTGACCCGGTGCGCTGCGGGCGGCTAATTGTTGAGGGCTCCCCCGGCGATCCACCTCCTCAGGATTTCGATCTGCTCGGGGGGCAGCGGATCGGATTCGAAGGGCATGTCGCCCTCCTGCACCATCACGAAGAGATAGCTGTCGTCGGGGTTTCCGGCCTCGACGACGGTTCCAAACTCAGAGCCGGCCATCACGCCCTCGTAGGTGGTCAGATCGAGCGAGACCTCCTTGACGATTACGCCGTCGACCTCGCCGCCGTGGCACTGGACGCAGCTTGCGGTCAGGATGGGGGCCACGTCTTCCGTGAAGCTCGTGGTGTCGGCCGCGGCCTCCTGGGCAAGATTCGCGGGGGCGGAAACCATGGTCGCTGCGGTCACGGCGACACCGACCACGAGGATAGCGGCGCCGGCGGCTGTGTGCTTCATATGGAAAGAGACAGGAAGTGGGCGAGAACCGCGCTCGACGGAGGAGGACAGGGAGGCCTGCCGGGACCCGCCGTTTCGAAAAAGATAGCGTACGGCAGTCAGACCGCAATAGCGGAATGTGGATCTGCAGCAGTTCGAGCTAAGGGATGGTCGAACCGGGGGCTGGCGTCTCGGACCGTCGTTGGGTACCCTTCAGCTCTCGAGAAAACGAAGATACGTCGTAACGCACCTCCACCCAGAAAGGACATGACCGGGAGAAACACCCATTTCCGCACCCTCGGCTCTCTGGCCGCCACCGCGCTTGCCCTCCTCGCCTTCTCCGGTGCAGCCCGAGGAGCGCAGGAAACCGTAGGAACCCAGGTCGCGCAGGGAACGCGGAATGTCCGGGCTGCGCAGGAAACCGCCAACCCGCTCACCTTCATGGACGTCCAGGAGATGCGGCGGGCAGGATCCTGGACTCCCAGCCCCGACGGCTCGTTGATGCTCTACGTGCTCACCACCCCGGACTGGCAGGAAGCTTCGTCCCAATCGGACATCCATATGGTGGAGCTCGCGGCCGGCGCGTCTCCGTCGCGTCGTCTCACCTACACCACCGGGAGCGATGAGCGCAGCCCCGCTTGGGCGCCCGACGGTTCGTACTTCGTTTTCCTGTCCGACCGCGACCCTGACGCCTCCGGATCGCAGCTCTACGCCATGCGCCACGACGGAGGCGAGGCGGTGCGCATCACCGACGTACCGGACGGAGTTTCCGACTACGCCTTTGCCCCCGACGGCCAGGTGCTCGTCTACAGCTCGGGCTCCCCGCGCAGACAGCTCTTCCGCATGGGTCCCGTCCCTCCCGGAGATGCCGCCGAAGCCGATGAGCCGGTCCAGCTCACGGACGGAGAGGCCGGGATCGAAGAGTGGGAGTTCTCGCCCGACGGCGCGACCATCTACTTCACCCGTCCCGCCGACTTCGACGAGGACGATCACGAGCGCCGCGAAAAGGGCTTCACGGTGGACGTGCGCAATCAGGAGACGCCGCTCTTGGAGCTCTGGGCCGTGACCGCGGCCACCGCGGCCGAGCGCAGGCTGGCCGGAAACGCCGAATACAGCGTCGACGGCTTCACGATCTCGCCCGACGGGGCCTGGATCGGCTTCAACGGCGGCTCTCCCGAGCGCTACGAACGCAACATCACCGGCGCAAGGCTTTACGCCGACCTGTACCTCATGGATGTCGAGGGCGGAGAGGTGGAGCGACTGACCGACAACTACGAGGTCTCGGAGAGCGGGTTGTCGTTCTCTCCCGACGCCTCCATGATCGCCTTTTCGGCGCCGGACGACATGGAACGATATTCGATGACCGAAAACCGGGTGTACGTGCGTGCGACCGCCGACCGCGGCGGGGAGTTCCGCAAGCTCGGCTCGGGTTTCGACCAGAGTTCGAACATCGGGTTCTGGTCCGAAGACGGCTCCACCATCTACTTCACCGCCGGCGTCACCGTCACCAACCAGGTGCACGCTCTCGACGTGGAAAGCGGAGAGGTCACTCAAATGACCCACGAACGGGCCGCGCTCTCGGTGTCGCGGGACGAGGACACCGGCGTGTTCCTGGTCAACTATTCCGACCCCACGACGCCACCCACGGTCTTCACGATACCGGACGTGCACGCCGTCACCGACCGCGAAAGCTGGGTCAGGCTCGTGGACGTCAACCCGCAGTTGGCCGACAAGGAGCTGGGGCGGGAGATCGAATACGAATGGACCTCGACCGACGGGAAGCGCGTCGGGGGCGTGCTCGTCTATCCGGTGGGATACGAGGAGGGGACTCGCTACCCGCTGATCGTCGCCATCCACGGCGGCCCCGCTTCCGCCGACCTGCTTCGCTTCAACGGAGGCTACTCGGCGCAGGTCTACGCCGGAGCCGGCTACGCCGTGCTACGTCCGAACTACCGAGGGTCGCGCAACTACGGCAACGCCCACCGTACCGACATCGTGGGCGACTACTTCACCTTGGGCTACGACGACATCATGACGGGAGTGGACGCCCTCATCGAAGACGGCATCGTCGACGACGACAGGCTGGGAGCCCTGGGGTGGAGCGCGGGCGGCCACTGGTCGAACTGGATTCTGACCCACACCGACCGCTTCAAGGCGATCAGCTCGGGTGCGGGGACGATGAACTGGATCAGCATGTACGCTCAGAGCGACCTCCAGCGCAACCGGCGTTTCTACGTCGGCGACGGCTTCCTCTACGAGGATTTCGACACCTACTTCGACCAGTCGCCCCTCAAGTACGTCGCGAACGCGAAGACGCCCACCATGGTCCACGTGGTCGAGGGCGATCCCCGCGTGCCGAGCGCCCAGTCGCTGGAGCTGCACATGGCGCTCAAGAAGTTGGGCGTTCCGACCGAACTCTTCATGTACCCGGGCCGGAGCCACGGCATCCCGGATCCCCGCAATCGCTTGGTGAAGGCGGTCAGCGAGATGGCGTGGATGGACCACTACGTACGCGGGATCGGCGAGAAGTTCGACTGGCGCCAGGTTCTGAAGACGCTGGAGAAGGGGCCGGCGACGTAGGGCGCACGCTCCCCCGGGGCCGGCACGTCAATCCCCGGCGCGCCCGGGTGCGGTCCTTCCTCGCGAGCGATTCGAATGCTCACGCCGGTACGAAGCTTCCTTCCAGCCGTCGATGACGGGCCCGTTTCGGCTCATGGCACTCGTCCAAACCGGGCCGGCGGGAGCGGTCCCGGCTGGGGAACTCGTCTCCACTCCAACACTCGATCGACCTCCTCCACCACCCGATCCGCATCCGCCCGCGAGAACACCAGCGGCGGCTTGATCTTGATGACGTTGTCGTCGGGGCCGTCGGTGCTGAGCAGGACACCGCGACGCCGCACGTGCTCGACCACGGTGCGGGCGCCGGCTCTGTCGGGCTCTCGACCTTCCGCCGTAAGCACGAACTCGATCCCGAGGAAGAGTCCGAGACCGCGCACGTCGCCGATGCCTTCGTGTCGGGAAGCGAGCTCGCGGAGCCCCGCCTTGAGATGCTCGCCCACCTCCCATGCATGGTGCTGAAGGTCTTCGGCCTCCATCACGTCCAGCACCGCCAAGCCGATCGCCGCCGATACCGGGTTGCCGCCGAAGGTGCTGAAGTATTCCATTTCGCCCGCGAAGCGCTCGGCGATCGCCGGCGTGGTCACCACCGCGCCGATGGGGTGACCGTTGCCCATGGGCTTGCCGAGCGTGACGATGTCCGGGACGGCACCTGCGGCCTCGAACCCCCAGGTGTGGCTGCCCACGCGCCCGAAACCCACTTGAACTTCGTCCGCGATGCAGAGCGCGCCCGTCTCGCGAGCGGCTCGGAAGGCCAGGTCGAGATAGCCGTCGGGCAGGACTATCTGTCCGCCGCACGATATAACGCTTTCGACCAGAAAGGCCGAAGCGCCGTGGCTGCTCGCCTCGAGCTCCCGGATTGCCGCCGCCACCCCCTGGGCGTAGAGTCGGGCGGAGTCGTCGGATCTGTAAAGACCCCGGTAGGTGTCGGGCAGCGGCGCGGCGCGCACCGGGCCGGCGGGGTCGCGCCCCACGGTCCGGGGACTCTTGTAGTGCGAGAGCTCGATCAGCGTAGTCGTGTTGCCGTGATAGCCGCCCTCCAAGGTCACCACGCCCCGCTTCCCGGTCGCGGCTCGGGCCATTCGGAGCGCGAGCTCGTTGGCTTCGCTCCCCGAGTTGACCATCCAGCACACCGAGAGCGGCTCCGGCAGCTCGGCAGTCAGCCGTTCGGCATACTCCACCACGAGCGGATGCAGGTAGCGCGTGTTGGTGTTGAGCACGGCCATCTGTCGCCGTCCGGCCTCCACGACCGCAGGGTGTTCGTGGCCCACGTGCGCCGGATTGTTCACGCAGTCCAGGTACTCCCGCCCGCGAGCGTCGTAGAGGTAGGCTCCCCTGCCCCGCTCCATGCGGAGAGGACGGGAATAGGAGAGGCTGAGGTTGCCGCCGAGCGCCCGTCGTCGGCGTTCGTGCAGGTCGGTCTCGTGGCGGAACGTCGTCTCGAACGGCATCCCCAAGAGCAGGTTCGGGTCGGGCGAAAGCGATGCCCACACCGCCTCCTCCCGGGGCAGCGCCACACCGGGGAAGTCACCCTCGCAGCCTAGCCGGTCGGCAATGACCTGCATGTGCAGATGAGGCGGCCAGTCGCCGTTCTCCGGAGGGGCTCCCAAGGCCGCGAACTCGTCGCCGGTGCGCAGTACGGCTCCCGGTTCGAGGTGGAGAGCTGCGGCGTCGAGGTGTCCGTAGAGGGTCCAGAACGGCCCGTGCGGGCCCTCGTGTTCGAGCACGACGGTGGGTCCGTAGTCGAGGCGTGCGGAGTTGTCGCGGATGCAGGCCACCGTTGAGTCGAGGGGCGCGTGGATCGACGTGCCGGCAGGTGCGAAGATGTCCAGCCCGAGGTGGACGGTACGTCGTTCGCGGGGATCGCCTTCTCTCCCTCTGAACGCCTCGGTCGCGTAGAAGGCACGCGGCTCCAGGTATCTTCCGATGGCGTACTTCCAACCTTTCTCCCGGAGGCGCCGCTCCAGTTTGTGCGAGAACGCCCGGGCGTCGTCGGTCTCCCGACTATCCACCAACCAGGAACCGACGCTCAGGTCCAGGACGCCCACCTCGCTCCAGTCCCCGATGCCGACCACGGGCCTCGGCGCCTTCCTTTTCAGCCAGCTTCGCAACGGTGCGCCGGCCGGAACCGGCTCCAGTCCGCACGCCGCGCGCAGCATACCGGTGGCCACCACGTCCTCCACCTTGTCCAGATAGGCGATCATCTTCCACGCCGAGCTCTCCGAGACGAGATGGTACTCGTCCACCTCGCCCTTTTCGCGCCGCAGCTTGGCCATCGCCACGCTCTGACCCAGCCGGGCACGGGCGAGCGCCATCACGACGTCCAGCTCCGCCTCGAGCAGAGGCTGTTCGCGATGGAATCCTTCGACGAGCGCCACAGCGGCGGCGAGCGGATCGTCGGTGTCGAAGATGGAGTAGGCGACCGCGATTCCGAGGTCGAAGACCCTGGGAGCCGAGTGCGCGTCGCCCAGGTCGATGATGCCGGAGACGGCGAGACCCGCCCGGCCTTGCGAGACGAGGATGTTGTGGTCGTTCAGGTCCCCGTGGATCATCTGGGAGCCGAGCGAGAGGAAGCGCGGCGCCATACGGTCGAAGGCGTCGCGGACCCGATCCAGCAGCGCCCGCTTCTCTCCGGCCAGAAGGGGAAGGGCGCGGTCCATCACCAGGCCCGCGTTCCCGAGCGCCCAGTCGAAGTCGAAACGAGCCGGCGGATGGTCGGGCACCGCTCCCAGGGCGCTGACAAGCTGGGCCACCCGACGGCCTACGTCGGCTAGAAGCTCCCGCGGCCTGGGCGCAACCTTGGCGAGAATCACGCCTTCCCGGTGCCTGACCACGCGCACGAAGGTTTCGCCATCTTCCCACGGGACGAGCAGCTCCCCGACCGCTGCCGGCGTTATCCCGGGAACCAACCCCTCCGTCTGTTCGCTCAGCAACCGGATCATGCCGGCCTCGAATTCGAGTATCGGCAACGGGTCGAGCGGAGAGCTCACCTTGACCACGAAGCGCTCTTCCGAGGTGGAGAGCAGGTAGTTGCGGTCGCGATCTCCGGGAAGGTCTTCCAGGCGGCCCTCCAGTCCGTACTCGCCGGCGAGGAGCTCCTTCAGGCGCGCAGGATCGACCCGGGCGCGGGCTTCCCCCGAAGACATTCGAGCGCTACTCGTTCGGCACGGACTTCTATCCCGCTGCGTCCATGGCGTGGTCGAGCGCTCGCTGGAGGCTCTTCGTCACTCTATCGGCGAGACCCCAGGTGCTGAGCCAGACGCCCACCCGCTTATCCTCGAACTCGATGAAGAGCAGGCTGCGCCCCAGGGACGGGAGTTCAACGCTGAGGTGGCCTCCCTCCTTCGCCGAGGTTATCCTGCCGACCGCAGCCGGTAGACGCGGCCCATCCGGATCGTTCGCCGCCTGGATGACCGGCGAGAAGGAGACCGGATCTCCCGGATCGAGCCCCTTCGCCAGGGAAACGAGTCCGCCCGAGCAGCGCTTCCCGCCGATCAGCGACTCCCATGCCGCGTCACGCCCTTCGGGAATGTCGTCGTAGCGCCAGACCAGCCGCCGATTCTCGGGATAGTGCCGGGAGAGATAGAACTCGAGGCAGTGCATGAAGTTGTCCCACCCCTGGAGGTAGGCCGCTATCTCGGGACTTTCGGGTTTGAGAGCCTCGTCGAAGCCCGAGTGCACGAGCCGAACCTCCGAGGCGGGATCGTCAGCGGCTCCCTCGTCGGTCGCACCCGGACCGATGTGGAAATCCACCTTGCGGATCATGGGCTCGCCCCCGTCCGGTGCCGGGTAGCGTTCGGTCCACCCGAAATGCGTGTCGGGCGAGTAGGCGTGGACGGGGGCTTCGCCCTCGCAGCCTTCCCCCCACGACAAGAAGCAGCGCCCGCCGACCTCGGGCTCCACCTCCGCCTTGAGCGGAAACCAGTTCGACAGCCCCCGCCCGGTCGCGACCGTGGCGAAGGCGGCCGCCGCAGCGACTGGTACGGTGCGTTCGTCCGTAATGCACCCGTTCCGGAACTCGGTCACTTGAACCCCCTGTCGGTTGCGATTCCCGGCTGCGATTCGCCGGCTACGGACCGTCGCCCGGGCTTCGGCCGCCAGCCGCCCTGCCGCCTCGGGCGAGCGCCCGATAGTACTCCTCGACCAGTTCTCGGTACCCCTCCGGCACCTCGTCGGCGGCCGTAAGCGCCGCACCGCGCTCGTCTCCGCCCTCCACCTCGCGTCGGAGGCCGAACTCGAGCCGGCGCAGGGCTTCGAGCACATCGGCGTGCAGGCGTGCCACGAGAGCCGGGTCCTCATAGGTGTTCTCCCGGCCGAGCCGCGACATCGCCTCCATCACGTCTTCGAGCTCTTCCGCCGGCCGGCCCTCCATGCGAAGCTGGTTCCGGATCTCGCGCACGCGGTCGGTGTCGCGCATGAACTGCCGGCCCGACTGGCGCACCTCCTCCGGGGTCAGTTCCCTAGGTCGTACGAGGCCACCTCCGTAGGTGGAGCCGTCGACGGCGGTTCGGGCACCGGGATCGCCCTGGGCGCGGCTGTTCGCCGGATCGCCCTGCGGGTCGCCGCCGCGCTCCTGCCGGCCGCCCTCGCCTTCACCGCGTTCGCCTTCGCCACCCTCTTCCCGGCCCGCCTCTCCTTCTCCCCCTTCCCCGCTCGCTTCGGCCTGCGGGTCGGCCGGCTCGTTCAGCCGCCTGCCCATGGACTCCAGCCCACGCACCAAGTCCCGGGTCTCCTCCAAGGCGCGTTCGAGACCCTCGCCCGCTTCTTCCTGCGGCGCGGCTTCGGCGGCTCGCTGGAGCTGGTCCCTCAGGGCCTGGAGGTCCGACTCGATGTCCATCTCTAACGTGGCCGCCGACTCGGGGTCCCACTGCTCGATCGTGCCTCGGGAGTACTGGAGCTTCTCCTTCAGCTTCGACTCGCGGATATGGTTCGCCGACTCCTGAAGGGCCCGAGCGGCCTCGGGGTTTTCAGCTCGATTGCCTGCGGCCGCTCGGTCGAGAGCGCTCTCCAGCCCCTGCACGGCCTCGGTCATCTGGTTCTTGCGCTCCCTGAGATCGTCGATCTCGCGGGCTCGCTCCTCGCCCAGGTCCCGCGGCATCTCCCGCACCCGGTTCAACACCTCGCGCTGCTGTCGTTGAAGCTCTTCCACGCGGGAGGCCGCCACCTCGGCGTCGCGCTGAGCCCGGCCCGCCCTGGCCTCCTCCATCTCGCGCTGGGCGTCCCGCAAGCGCCGAAGGGCCGAGTTGGCCTGATCGCTTCCCGCAGCCTGAGCCCCGGCTCGCCGCATGGAAGCGGCGGCTTCGCGGAGACCGCGCGCGGTCTCTTCCAGATCGGGATCGTTCATCTCGCGAGCGAGCCGTTCGAGCTGCCGAGCGGTCTCCTCGGTCTCGTCGGCCAACCGACGCTGCGCCTCCGACCCGCGCGCACCGGCATTGGTTGAACGACGCGCCTGGCGCTCCGCCTCCTGCTCCTGCCGGCGGGCCAGCTCGTTAAGCTTCTCGATGAGCTCGTCGACCTCGTTGTCGGCGCTCTGCTGCTGCCCGCGCTGAACGGTCTCGTACTGGTTCGCGAAGTTGTCGAGCTCGAGCTCGAAAAGATCGGCCAGATCTTCGGCGGCCTGCCGGCTGCCGCCACCGCCGCCGCCCTGCTGCTGCTCCTGGCCCTGGCTCACGTAGCGCTCGTAGGTCTCTTCCGCCTGTTGCAGGTATCTGAGCGCGTTCTGTTCGGGACCGATGGCTTCCTGCAGCTCGCCCTCGTCCAGGTGAGCCTTGGCTTCGGTCATCGCCTCGATCGCCCTGGGCAGGATGGCGCTCACGTCGCGGAACCCGGGATCGGTCTCGGTCATCCCCCGGTTCTCCATGCGCTGGAGGAGGGTGCCGACCTGCTCGCGCAGCCTTCCCTGAGCGAGGGCCACCGAGACCACGTTCTCGTCGAATTCGTCCTCGGAATACGACGAGCGCTGCCGGATCAGGTTGAAGGTGGCCGAGATCACCTGACGTTGAAGTTCGGAGAGAGCGCTCTCCGGACCCGCCTGCCGGCCGCCTTGCTGCTGGCCGCCGCCCTGCTGCTCCGCCTGGCGGAACGCCACGTCGAACGGCCTGACCCGGACGAAGAACATGTCGCTCGCCACCGGTTCCGACCCCGGCCTGCGGTCACGGGCGAGGGCGTAGTACGAGACCAGGTCGCCCGGCTCGAGCGTCCATTCCTCCAGGAAGAGGGTGTGGCCGGCCGAGACCTCGTCCAGGTCCCCGGCGCGGTCGTCGTAGATGCGGACCGTGTCTTCCGGGCCTCCGTTAACCGAGCTCACCAGAAGAAGCTCCCGAACGCCGTAGTCGTCGAACGCCTGCGCCTCCAGGTAGACCTCTTCGATCGGCGAAGCCGGAACGTCGCGCCCGGGCCGCGAGAAACGGACCTGCGGCGGATAGTCGCTGAGGGCGGTGATCGCGTATTCGGCCGACGCCGGGATCAGCTGGCCGTCCTCCGTGGCGAGATCGACCCGGTAGTATCCGCTCTCGGTCACCGTGAAACGCCCGGCGAGCGCCGGCGTCTCGGACGACTCCAAAACCGCGAGCTCGGACGTAGGACCGCCGTCGAGCACGATTCGGCCTCCTTCGCTCGCCATGTTCGCGTGCGCAGTGACCTCGACCACGGTTCCGGGCAACGCCGCCACGTCGCCGCCGTCTTCGATGACGACCGGATCGAGCCCGGCATAGGCCGGATGGTTGAGAACGAGATCGAGCCGCTCCACCCTCGGCAAGTCTTTCACCTCGATGGAGTAGGTGGGCGAGGTCACGCCCGAAATGTCCACGAAGTACTCGGTGGGCTCAGCGAGCTCGAAGAGCATGGCCGTGAAGGCCCCGGCTCCGTCGTCGAGCATTCCGAGGCGGGTGAAGGACTCCTCCGACTCGGCTCTGGCGAAGAGGAAGGCGTCGCCCCCTTCGAACCCACCCGGAGCCGCTTCCAACAAAAGGTCCGAGTGGCGCGCGACCGTGGTGTCGCCGGGCAGAACCGCCACGGAATAGGGCTGAGCCTCTTCCGCGCTCTTGTTGGGAAGCAGGGCCGAGGCGCCCGTTCTCACGAGGTCGGGTCCGAACGGCACCAGAAGGAGGCCGAGGACCGCGACCGCGCCGAGCAGGAGGCCGAAGCGCACGAGTGCGGAGCGCTCGACCCGACGCCCGCCTTCCACCTTGCGCAGCCTCGACAGGGCGTCCTGGACGGTGCGATCCCGGAGCGCCGGCGATCCGCCGACCTCGCCCGCCACCGCCGTGGTGACCACGTGGCGCAAGGAAGGCTCGTTTTCGTCCAAGTAGAGGGCGGCCCTGCGGTCGTCCACCCTGCGCAGGAGCGGACGGACCAGGAACCAGCCCACCGCGAGAGCGAGCGCCCCCCAGGCGGCGACCCGTCCGACCAGAATGGCGTCCGCGGAGAACCTCGCCTGTTCGAGCAGGAGGGAGACCGCGACGAGTGCGGCGATCACCGTCAATCCCGTCCAGGTCAGTCCCTGGAGCGCGATGCGCAGCCGCCACCGCCGCCGGACCGAACGCACGAAACCGAGGAGACGGCGGCTCTGGATCCTTCTGTCTGACTCTCTCATCAACTACTCCGGGTTGGGTCTTTCGAAACCTACTGCTTCATCGCTCCCTGGCCAAAGCCGGTGTTCGGTTGGAGAGCACGGTCTCCGCGACGAAGAGCGCCAGCGCTCCCAGAAGCAGCCAGCGCCAGAGCGACTGTCTGCGTTCGCGGTCGGCCCTGCGCAGCTCCGTCTCGAAGCCGGGATCGGACGCCTCGGCGGCTTCGTCGGTGTCCATACTTGGACCGGCGAGGCGGGCCGCGAGTTCCTCCGGGTCGATCGGGGTCAGGTCGGATTCGACCACATCGACGTTGGCAGCCACGCTGAAAGTCCTTCCGGGAGCTGTTCCTTCCCGCCTGACCGCGTAGAAGCCCGCCTCGGCGAGAACGAGAAAGCGAGCGTCGCCCGGATCCTGCATCTCGACGACGTCCCCGCCGGGCGCGATCGCGATCAGCCCGCTCTCCCCGGCCAGCCCCGCAGCCTCCTCGGGGGTCGCGCCAGCCGACTCGAGCGCGACCGGATCCTCGAGGTCCAAGACCTGATTCACGGCGAATTCGACCACCGCCTCGCTCCGTCCGGAGGCGTGCTCGACGAGTCTGTGTACGAAGGGAAGGTAAACCGGCTGGACGGCGAGGTCGTTCCAGTAGAGGTCGAGGGACGAGGTCCAGAGCAATACCCTGCCCAGACCGTGGCCGCGCTCGACGAGAGCGGGACCGCCGTCGTCGAAACTCATCAGCGCCGTCGCGGAGTCCGTCGGCCGGAAGGTGCGGGCACGGAAGAAGCGGGCCGCGGTGAAATCGCCGCTGTGAGGCCCGGAGAAAGGCTCCAGGATCGGGTGGGAGTACGAGAGCAATCCCAGGCGACCTGCCCGGCCGCTCTCCCAGTCGCGCAGCCCGGTCTGGACGCCGGGGAGCGGCTCCCAGGCACTGCCCCAGCTGGAGGACGATCCCGCCACCACGATGAGGCCTCCCCCTCCGGCGACGAACTCGTCGAGTCGGACCAGCGAACTTGCGGACGGTCGGGCGTCGTTCAGGATCACCACGTCGTAGTCGTCGAGCTCGTCGGCGCCGAAGGAGGGCGTCAGACGCTGCGAGACCCGGAAGCGTTCGTCCGCGACGGAGAACGCGCCGAGCAGGTATTGGGAAGCGCCGTCCTCGGCGCCCGCACCCTCGGCGATCCGGATCGCCAGGTGCCCGCCCGGCGAGACGACGAAGCGTCTGGCGTCATTGGCGGAGAGCGCGTCGCCGCCCTCGAGCGCGACCTCGCCGCGGGTGTAGGGCTGCGAGAGCGTGAACGGGCGGAAACTCACCGACCCGGCGGCGTCGCTCAGGCGCGCGTTCGCCGTCTCCACCTCGTCTCCGTCCACGGAGAGAGTGAGCGGCAAGGTCTCTCCCGAGCCCGATTCCCCCACCGTACCGAAGCGCGCCACCCGCGCGGTCACCGTCACCCGCTCGCGTCCCGCATCCGCCGAACGAGCCAGTGAAATGTCGGTCACGGCGTAATCGGCAAGTTGCGGCATCTCGTCCGCATCCGTCAGCTCGCGGGCCGCCCCCACCGGCACCGGAATCAGCCGGGCCTTCGCGGACAAGGTCGACTCGTCGTCCTCGCTCCATCCGGCCTGCTGGAGATCCGACATCAGGTAGATCTCGCCCACAGGAAGCCGCGACTCCTCCACGACGGTGGCCGCGACCCGGAGCGCGGGACCGTAGCGAGTCGCATTCGAGCCGACTTCCGCGGCGTCCAACGCCCTTTCCAGCTCCGCCGGGTCGAACGTCGAACGCACCGCCAGCTCGGCTCCCCGGTCGAAGAGCACGAGGCTGGCCCGGTCGAGCGGGCCGAGTCCCCCGAAGACCTGGCGCGCCTCGTCCACGGCGTCGGCGAAGGCGTTCCCGGCCGCCATGCTGTAGGAGCGGTCGAGCAGAACCACGACTTCTCTCGGTCCGCCGGTCACGGCCCCGTCCACGACGGCGTTCTCCACGAAGGGGCGGGTGAAGGCGAGCACGATCGCCGCCAGAGCGAGGGCGCGAAGCAGGAGCAGCAACCAGTGCCGTATCCTTCGTCTGCGCTGTTCGCGGAACGGAATGCGCCTGAGGAACATTAGCGACGGAAAGAGGACCACGTTCCGTCGCTGCCTGCGGGTTAGGTGCAGGAAGACCGGGACTCCGATCGCGGCGAGCCCGACGAGAAAGATCGGTACGAGTAGTTCCAGGCCCACGGCTCAGCTCCTGCGCACCTTGCCGGTGCGTCGCCTGCGGGCGAGCAGGTAGTCGAAAAGAGCCTGATCGAGCGGCTCGGTGATGTTCACCTTCACGTAGTCGGCCTGGAGGTCGCGAAATCCGTCTTTCAGCGCGGCCAGGTGGCGACCGAAGTGGTCGAGATAGTCGGCGCGGACCTGGCCGGGAATCACGGGGATCTGCGAGCCGCCTTCGAGATCCTCGAACGCCGATGCGTCCTGATAGGGGAAGTCGAGCTCCGAGGGGTCGACGGGATGGAAAACGATGAGGTCGTGCCCGCGGGCCTTGAGCGCTCCGACGGCCTCGACGATCCGGTCGGCCTCCTCGTAGAAATCCGAGATGATGGCTACGATCCCACGCCGCTTGAGCAGCTCGGTCACCGGGGCCATCGCCCTGGCGATCGAGCCTTCCCCGTGGGGCTTCGCCCTGTCGAGGACGGCTAGAATGGTGTCGAGATTGCCCATCGATGGCGGAATGCGGTCCACGATGCCGCTGTCCACGGTAAGGACTCCGACCCGGTCGCGCTGGCGGTTCGAGAGATGGACGAGGGAAGCCGCGAGGAAGCGGGAGTATTCGAAACGGGTGAGCGGGCCGGTGCCGTAATCCATCGACCTGGAGACGTCGAGCACGACCACGAAGTCGGCGTTCGTCTCCGCCTCGAAGAGTCGGATGTGGTGGCGGTCGCTCCGCGCGAAGAGACGCCAGTCGATGCGCCGAATATCGTCGCCCGGCATGTAGGGGCGGTGTTCGGCGAAGTCGGAGCTGAAACCGAGATACGGGGAGCGGTGGAGCCCCGCCAAGAAACCGCCCACCACGGTCCGCGCCAGCAGCTCCAGGTTGCCGATGCGCGCCAGCGTGGCCGGATCGAGAAACCGGGCCCCGCCGACGCCGGTACTCGCGGTGGCGGTCAACCCGCTACATCCCCGATGAAGGCATGGGCACCGCTTCGAGCAGCATGTCCACGATCTCGGCCGTGCTCCGCCCCTCGGATTCGGCGTGGAAGTTGGTGAGCAGACGATGCCTGAGCACGGGATGGGCGAGCGCCCGCACGTCCTCAGGCGTGACGTGGTAGCGTCCGCGCAGGATCGTTCGGGCCTTGGCGCCGATCACCAGGTACTGGGCCGCCCGCACCGAGGCCCCGTAGGAGAGCCACTCCTTCACGAAATCCGGAGGCGATTCGCCCTCCGGTCGGCTTGCGCGTACCAGCGCCAGGGCGTACTTGAGCACGGTTTCCGAGACGGGCACCCTGCGCACCAGCTCCTGGAAGGCGACGAGGTCCGGGCCGGTGACCGCAGGCTCGAACTCGTAGGCCTGCGTCGCGGTCGTCCGGCGCACCACCTCGAGTTCCTCCGCCTCCGGCGGGTGGTCGATCACGATCTCGAACATGAACCGATCGAGCTGCGCCTCGGGGAGCGGGTAGGTGCCTTCCAGTTCGATGGGGTTCTGGGTGGCGAACACGTAGAAGGGCTCGTCGAGCTCGTAGGTGCGGCCCTGAACCGTAACCCGGTGCTCCTGCATCGCCTCCAGCAGGGCGGACTGGGTCTTCGGCGGGGTGCGGTTGATCTCGTCGGCGAGGACGATGTTGGCGAAGACGGGCCCGGGTGCGAAAACCATTGAGCGCTTGCCGGTGGCCGGATCCTCCTGGATGATGTCGGTCCCGGTCACGTCCGAGGGCATGAGGTCCGGAGTGAATTGGATGCGGGCGAACTTGAGGTCCACCACCTGGGCCAGGGTGTGCACCAGCAACGTCTTGGCGAGGCCCGGCACGCCCACGAGGAGGGAGTTGCCGCCCACGAAGAGGGTGAGAAGGGCCTCTTCCACGACCTTGTCCTGGCCGACGATGAGCTTGCGCACTTCCGCAAGTATCCGCTCGCGCCCGTGCCTCATGCGATCAGCGAGCGCCACGTCGTCTTCGCGCTCCGCGATGTCGTCCGTGCGGTCGCGGGCGGTGTCGCCCATGCTGCCTCGGGTTTCCGGTTCTGTTTCGGGGTTGTCGGCCAAAGATGGCTCCGTGGGGTTGCGGGTGAAGGGTCGGAGACCGGCGGCGGACCGGCGCGGTCGGAGAACTCTAGTGGGTGAGCGCGTAGATTATGTAGTTGACACCGAGCTTGTACGCTTCGTTAGTGGGGTCGATCGGATACCATCCCCTCGACGAGTATTCCCAGTACTCGGCGATGTCGTTGTTGAAGTTGAAGACGACCATGAGTCTCCCGTCCGGATCGTTGTCCTCGAAGATCCCGAACCAGAGAGGGTTCGTCGGACCGTAGGGCGGGATGACCGCGAGCGGATCGATTTGGAAGAAGGAGCTGAAGATCTCGTGGTCGTGGGGCAGCGGCAGTAGGTCGTGGCCCGGAAGGGCGCGCTCCATGTTCATGCGGAAGCTGTCCCACTCGAAGCCGCGCTCGCCGCGGGTGTCGTCCACTATGAGGAAGCCGCCCTTGCTCAGGTGGTCGCCCAGCAGTCGGATCTCCTCTTCGCTCGGATTCCAGTAGCCCACCTCCACTATGTAAAGGATGGGGTTGGAGAAGATCTCCGGGTCGGCGAGCGAGAGGACGTTGGTGCCGTCGGTCACCGGATCGACGAAGCTGACTTCGCTGAGGATCTGGACGAAGTTGATCTCGGCGCGCGGATAGTCGTGCGCCCACATGGGTCCTCTGCGCCAGCCCCCGAACGAGCCGGGCTGTCCGAAACGAAGACGCACAAAGGAGTAGCGGCTGTCGTAGGGCGTGTTGAGATCGTCCCAGTTCTGAGCCGCGAGCGGTGGAGGAGCGAGCCCGGGCACGACGAGCGAAGGCGGCGCGAACCCTGGACCGACGAGGGCCGTCAGCGCCAGGACGACCGCAATAGGCCTCATCGTCCGCCCCCCGGGTTGCGGGCCGCCACGCCTTGCCGACGTCCCGGGCCGACACGCTCCCTCCTCAGCTCAAGCAGCAGCTCGAGAGCCTCCTCGAAGTTGGGGGCGATCTCGAGAGCCAGGAGCACCTCCCGGCGTGCGGTCTCCAAATCTCCGGCGTCGCGAAGCGCGGTGGCGAGAAGGTAGCGGGCCTGAGCGCGGTCGGGCGGACCCAGCGCGACTACCGCTCGTCTTTCCCGCACCGCCGCCTCGTAGGAGCCCAGCTGAGTGTGGAGAGCGGCAAGCCGTCTGTGGAGGTCGATGTCGTAGGGCCAGATGAGAACGGCGTCGTCGAGAGCCGCGGCGGCTTCATCCGGGCGACCGGTGGCGGTGAGCAGATCGGCCAACCGCAGAAGGGGTTCGTAGCCGGCCTCCCAGCGCGAAAGGAGCTCCCTGAGGTGGTGGACGGCGTTAGCGGTGTCGCCCTCGGCCACGAATCCCTGCGCCAGCGGCCAGTGCGGACTAGCGGCCCCGCCGACCTCGGGGAAGAGCCGAAGAGCCGCCTCGAGATGAGGGCGGGCCTCGGTGTGCCGTTCCGCACGGGTCAGGGCGGCTCCGAGCCGGAGGCGGACGAGCGGGTCGTCCGGGATGCGTGCCGCAAGTCGTCGGAGGTCGCTCAGCTCGGACGGCTGAAGGGGGGCGGGGCCTTCGCTCAGGCCGTCGAGAGCGTCTGCGAAGCGTGCCTTCAGATAGCGGTCGAACTCGCGATCGAGCTCATCTAGACTCATCCCCAGCTCGCTCTCCACCAGCTCCTCGGTGCTCCGCCCCTCGCCGTAACCGGTCAGTAGGTCGCGGATGGGGGCGAACCCGTGTTCGGCCTCGAGGTACTGGAAGACCAGAGACGCCTGGTAGTAGGAAAGAACGACCTGACCGGGAAACGCGGGCCGCATGAAGCCGTCGTCGAGCTCGCTCACCGGCTTGAGATCGCCCTGCTTGAGAGCGTTCAGGAATGCGGGAGACGCCTGGTGGCCCCACCCGGGCCGAGCCTGCCGCTGTTCGTGGACCGCAAGCCCCTCCGAGAACCAGCGCGGCACACGACCCCGGCTGATGCCCAGGTGGAAGGAGTGCGCGAGCTCGTGCCAGAAGACCGAAGCCCAGTTGTAGTCCCCAAGCTCCCGGGCGCCCGGCGAGTCCATGACGAGCACCGGCCCGAACGAGACGCCCAGAGCTCCCAGTCCCGCCTCGCCCAGGGTGCGAACCGAGAAGTCGGCGTGGCTCGGATAGAGCTCGACCCTGACCGGACCGGAGAGCTTGGTCAGGTAGCGGCGGGCGAGTGAGTCGTAAGCTTCCTCGGCGATCGGGGCGAGATAGGCGTGGAGGAGGTCGGCCTCGGTCTCGTGGAGGAAGAGATCGAAGCGTTCGTTGGAGTGAAGTTCGTAGCGCCCGAAGGTGTCGAGCAGATCGAGCGAGTTCTTGAACCAGGGGTTGTAAGGGTCTCCTGCGAAGGCGCGTTCCAGGTTGGCTCGGCCCTCCTCGACCATCCCCATCCGCATTTGGTTGAGGCCGAGCATGCCGTGCGCCTCCCAGGCCTTGGGATCGAGCCGGGTGGCGGCGGCGGCCCTCTCCGCCGCCTCCGCGTACCTGCGGTGGCGTTCTAGCAGCCGGGCGGCTTCGGTGTCGAGCGCGGCGTAGCGCGGGTTGACTGCGAGCGCCCTTGCGCGGGCCTCGTCGAAGGAGGAGCGGTCGCCGGAGAGAAGGTAAGTGGCGGCGAGGGCCGTCAGACCGGCGAGGGAGGACGGGTTCCCCGCCAGGATGCGCTCGCTCTCGGTACGGGCTTCCTCGTGACGCTCGCTCCGAAGGTGGATGGAGGCCAGGAGGGCGCGGCCCTCGGCGTGGTTGGGATTGATGTCGAGCAGCTTGGCGAGCGCGTCGTCGGACCCAGGGCGACCGTCGAAGATCAGCGCCCTCGCCATGCCCAGCAGAGCCTCGGGATGGTTCGGGTTGGCCGAAAGCACCGCCTCGAACTCCGATTGGGCCTCCGAGCTCTGGTACTTCTCGAGGAGAAGGGCTCCGGCGCGAGCGCGGGGCTCGGGCCAGCCGGGATCGGCCGCGCCGGCCTCGTCGAAGGCGCGGAGAGCATCCTGGAACAGCGCCGGCTCCGAGCGGGCCAGACGATGCACCGCCCGCCCCACGGCCAGAAGCTCGGCCGCGTCGAGAGAGCCCACGCGAGCGTTATAGATGTCGATGAACTCGTCGCAGAGAAGCTCGGCCTCGTCGATCCTTCCGGTGTGGAAGAGGAGGTCGGCCAGGTTGACCGCAGCGGTCAGGTGGTCGTCAGCCCGTCGCAGCCGTTCCGACGAGGCGTTGTCGGGTAGGGCTGCCGCCCCGCCCGAAAGCCGCGCTGCCGGACCGGCGGACGAGAGGCTTCCCGGCGGGAGCTCGCCCAGTGCGACCCGGAAGCTCGTCTCGGCCGCCGGCAGCCGTCCCCGAAGCTGTAGGGCCTCGCCCAGGAGGTTGGCTAGGCCGACCGGGTCGGGCGCCTCGCGGGCCACATCTTCGGCGCGCTCGTACTCGCCGACGGTGAGGAGCGTTCGGACGAGCTCGCGACGGGCGGGAACGTGGCCGGGATCGGATCGCAGGATCCGTCCGAGCGCCCTCGCCGCCCCGTCGTAATCGCCGGACCTGGCCAGAACGCGAGCTTCGTCGAAGGACTGGGGCCGGGGTGCGGAAGGCGCTACGGGGCCGGTCGCCACCGCGGTCGCGGTGACCGGACTCCTTGCCAACGGACTCGTCGCGGTCGGGGAGACCAGGACCGTGCCGGTCAGAGCCGCAAGCATCGCCGGAACGATCGTCACGGCGAGCCGAACTCGACGCGGCGGCCGCACCGTCGGACCTGCGGAGCTCTTCCGGATCAAGATGCCGGAACCCGAAGAATCGTATCGACCACCGCGCTCCGACCACTCCCTTCCAGCGCCCGTATCTCCCGGTTCTTCACCGCGAGCTCGACAAGCAGCTCCTCCAGCGCATCGAAATAGGCGTTCTCCTCCATGGAGTCCCGAGCGCTCCTGAGCGCCTCGATCCCCTCCTGGATTTCGCGCCGCTCATCGTACAACCGCGCCAGCTCGGGATCGTCCGGCGTCTGCGCCGAAGTCCCCGACACCCCGCCCAGCTGGAAGGTGGCCGCGAGCCTTCCGTCCGCTTCGGCCACGTCGGGCTCGCCGCTGCCTTCGCCGTCGCCGTTGTCGTCGAGGATCGCGTGCTCGGTGAGCAGTTCGTTGGCGGCCTCGTACCTGCGGGCCACTTGCTGGCGCGCGAACTGGAAGGCCTCGAGCAGCGAGGTGCGATCATCCTTGTCGAAATCGGCCTCGTCGCTGGTAACCGCCTCGACGAAGAATTCGCCGAACTCGGTCGCGTTGCGCTCCCGTTCGCTACGGGTGGCGGTCACCACGATGCGGTTGGCGCCCGAAATGGGCCGCAAGAAGCCGCCGCTCGCCGAACCCACATGCACGACCGCCACGGTCTGGGTCGGGAAGAGGTCGAGCGCTTGGTCCAGTTCACCGGGGGAGAGATCGGGTCCCGGGAGGTTGAGCCGCGCCTCGCCTCCCACGGCGGTCCCGTGCCCGATCAGCACTACGAGGAGCCGGTCGAGGGGCTCCGCCCGTTCCGCGATCCCCGCAAGAGCGCGCAGCACGTTCTCGCTCGTCGAGCGGGCCGCGATCCGCTCGGGATCGGCCTCCACGCGTTCGCCCAGCACGGTGACGCGGTCGTCATTCATTCCGTGTCGATTCAGGAACGCCTCACGCAGCGCCATCGCCTGCTCGTGGAATGCCGCGCCGTATTCGGGCGCCCCGCCGAGCCCGTAGACCACCACGGCGTGAGTCCGGCCCTGACCGCTCGCGTCGGAGAGAACGAAGGGGTTGAGCAGGATTGCCAGCGCGGCCGCGATCCAACGCGGATGCGGCGTTCGAACGCCGTGAGCGGTCTGTCCGCGGCCATGTCGGGCGGAACCGGCCGCAGCCACCCTCCCGCCCCTCAGGAGAGCCCCCGCCGTCTGCGCCATCCCCACTCGGTGCCCATGAGCGCGATCATCGCGAAGAAGAAAGCCGGCATGTCCCAGAGATCGAGGCTCTCGACCAAGGTCACCCCTCCCCCGCTGAGCTCGATGTCCTCGGCGAGAGTCGCCAAATCGGCCGCCGCGTAGTAGCGTCCGCCGGTGGCCTCGGCGATCCGACGCAGCGTCGCCGCGTCCTGCCCGGCTCCGAAGAACTCGTCGGACGCCGGCGCGGCGACCACGAACGTCTCCACGCTGTCCAGCGCGACCCCGCCCCTGGCGGCCACCACCTCGACCGTATGCTCGCCGGCTTCCTCGGGGCGTAACTCGAAGGCGTACTCGCCATCGCGCTCGACCGTCCACTCGGCCGGTATCTCGGTCACCCGGCCGCTGGGCGCGGTCACCCGGCCCACCACCGCAGCGCCGTTGACCGCCGAGTAGACCGAGTCCCGCAACGTGGCCAGCAGCCGCACGGTCTCACCCGGCTCCACTCGCTGACGCTCCGCGACAACATCCATCGTCTCAGGCACGCCGTCTACCAGCCAGCGGATCATCTGCCGCCAGAATACCTCGTGAGCCATGTCGTCCACGGGCACGTCGGCGTGCATCTGCCAGAGCCAGGAGTCCTGGATCGTGAGCGCGATCGACTTGCCTCGACCGTAACGCTGGTGCACGAGAACCGCCTGCACGGGACCGTCCGTACCCGTTCCGACGGCGTCGATCACCGTCGATCTGCCGCTGAGCAGAGGCGTCGCGCCGGATTTCCAGTCCGAGATCGGATTCACGAGGGTCACCGCAGGCAGCTCCGCCCAACGCTCTTCCACGCCGTCGAGCTCGGCGTCGAGGCGGACGGCGGGATGCGAAAGCCCCGCCCGCGTAGGCTCGACCTTGACCTGGGCGAAGTATCGCTCGGGCGACCGCACCGGAGGAGCACCGGCGGCCTCGGCTTCGTCATCCGGATTTCCAGCTGTGGCCGGACTTCCTTCAACCGGGTCATCCAGCAGCACCGGCATTACCGCCTCCACCGGAGTTCCGTCCCATCCTCCCTCGGCGAAGGCGCGGCTTCCGCCCAGGAAGAGGACGCCGCCGCCTCTCTCGGAGACGAAATCGGCGATCATCGCGAGCTGATCGTGGGTGAAGAACGAGGCCTCGACGCTGCCGATGATCAGCCCCCGGTAGCGGTAAAGCTCTTCCCGCTCGGTGGGGAAGCCGAACTCCAGCTCGCTGCCGTCGTCCACGTCCAGGCGCAGGAACTTGCTCTCCGCGGTACGCTGGAGAACGACAAGCTGAAGATTTTCGTCGTCCGCCACGGCACGACGCATGAATTTGACCTCGAAGCGGGGCTCGCCCTCGAAATAGAGCACCTTTTCCCGCCCGTCGCGGACGTTCATGTGAACCGAGCGTTCGTTGTTCTGGGCCACCTCCTCCCCGGGCTGGGCCGGAATCCGAAAGCGCACGACCCTGGGCCCGGCTACGTCGAGCTCGATCGGCACCCGAGCGACCGCCGGTTCGCCTTCCCGCGCCAGCTCGATCTCCTGCTCGGCAAGGATGCGAACCTCGTCTTCCACGACAAGCGGCACCCGCTCGCCGCTCCTCATTCCGCGCTGGGTCACCACCACGTCCACTAGAGCCCGGGAGCCGACGAGTGCGTTCCGCGGCATCTCGACGCGCCCCATCTCGATATCGGGAGAGATGGCCTCCTCCCCCACTCCGACCGTGTAGACGGGGACTCCGGCGGCCTGGAGGGGAACGAGCGACTCGGCGAGCGCGGTCGAAGTGGTGGATACGCCGTCGCTGACCACCACGAGACCGGCCAGCGGTACTCCCGTGAGCTCCGCGTTGACTGTGGCCAGCGCGTGTCCAATGTCGGTGCGCGTGCCGTCGAACGTCAGCTCCTCGGTCGAGGAGACGCGGTCGACATCGTCGTCGAATTCGAAGTGGCGGAGCGTGAAGCGTTCGGCCAGCGCGGCGGTCAGCGGACTCTCGGCGCCGAAGCTCTCCCGCATCGCGTCCGCGCGCGTCCGCTCACCGTCCGAGAGGTTCATGCTCCCCGAGTTGTCGAGCAGCACACCTACGAAATTCTGCTGCGGAGCCACCCTTCTGAGCACGAGCGTGGGATGGAGAAGGCAGAACCCGACGGCAGCCAGGAGCAGAACCCGCAAGCCGGCGAGCGCCACCTTGTCTCTGGGAGACGCGCGCCCCTTGGTCCAAACGTATGTGACCGTCGCCAGAACGCCGAGCGGGAACCCGACCAGAACCGCGGTCTCGACCCAGGCGGGCGCGACGAAAACCAGCTCGCCCTCCTCGAAGGCGATCGGTCGATATTTGAAGAGAAACTCGAACACGTGCGCGGGTCAGTGGCTCATCGCGTAGACGATCATGTTCGCGCCCATCTCGTAGGCGTAGGTCGAATACTCCAGCGGATAGCTGGGATCCTCCGCCCACTCCCACGCGTCGCCGAGGTCGGTGTTCCAGTTGATGACCACCATGAGACGCCCGTCGTCGTCGTAGATGCCCCGCACCGCCGGGTAGCAACCGTAGCACTCCTCGGTCGGCCTTCCGTAGATGCCGCGGCCGCGCGCAGGCACCTGCTTTATCTCGGTGATATCGTAATAGGCCGAGTATATGGGATGATCGAGCCCGATATCGACGATGGGCCGGTCGGGGTAGACCCTTCTGATGTTGTGCTCCCACGCGAACCACTCGTCGCCCCAGAAATCGTCGACGATGAGAAAACCGCCGGCGTCCAGGTAGGCGCGCAGCCCTTCGACCTCGGGCTGGGTGAGCTCCATGCCGCCCACCTCGACGGCGTAGAGGACCGGGAAGCGGCGCAGATCGGGATCGTCGAGCCGGACCGCGTTGTCCCAGTCGTAGGCGTCGAGCCGGACGAGACGTTTGAGGACGAGGATGAACTGCTGGTCGCCTTTCGGATAGTCGATCGCCCAGGATTGCCCGCGCCAGCCTCTACCCCATCCCGAGTAGATGGCCCGGGTCCAATAGAAGGGGTAGCGGCCCGGCAGCTCGCCGGGATACATGCGCCGGTGGGGCGGCCCCTGCTGCGCCGAGATCGGCTCGAATCCCGCCGGCGCGGACGCGAGGCCGTCGGCAAGGGCCGTCGCACCTGGCCCGCCGGAGAAGGTCGTCCTCGGGCGGGGCGGGGCCTCGTCGCGCTCCCGGATCCCGTTCCAGCTCCACTGGGTGACGGCTCCGGCGGGCCCTGCACCCAACGCCCTCGAGCTCTCCGCCACCGGAGGCGCGGGACCCTCGCGGTGCGCGGTGAACACGGCAATTCCCGCGACCGTTGCCGAAACCAGCGCGAGAATGGCGAAGAAACGGTGGGGCAACGGCGGTGGAGGTTCCGTGTGGAAGTGGGTGTCCGTCGAGCTGCGGCCGTTACTCCGCCGCCTCACGGGCGCTCCTTGTGTACGGTGCTCGCGGGTCGGTGTTCCCGAATCGGCGGCTGCGCCGGAGTCCGCGGAGGGGGTCGCTCGCGACAGGGCTCCGCGCCAGACCGTCGACCCGGACGGCCCCGGCCGCTGCCGGAACCCTTACGGCCAGGCAAGGGTTAGCAGGCCGGGTTCGAGACGACCCGTCCCCTCCTCCGCCGACTCCATGCGCTCCATCATTATTCGATCCGCGATGGGCACGATCCGTTGCTCGACTCTGCTCGCTCTGGGCGCGTGCTCTCCCCCCTCGTCCTCCGAGGAAGCGGCGGTTCCGCCCTGGGAATGGACCGAAGAGGAGGTACGGACCGCAGTCGAGCACACTCGCGCAGGGCGCGACCTCACCCCGGAATCGTGGCCGGGCGGCGCTCGGGTCGCCGTGCTGCTTTCTTTCGACGTGGACAACGAGACGGTGCACGGCCTCCGCGACGGCGAGGTGAGCGTCGGTCCGCTCTCGCAGGGCGAGTACGGTTCTCGGGTCGCGCTGCCCAGGGTGGTGGCGTTCGTGGATCGCGAGCGAATCCCGTCCACCTTCTTCTTCCCCGCGTGGAGCCTCAAGCTGGCTCCCCGGCAGGCGGAGATCATCCAGGCGTCGGGGATGCACGAGATCGGAGTCCACGGCTGGATCCACGAGCGCAACGCCACGCTCGACCGCGAGACCGAGGCCCGGCTGCTTGGGCAGGCGATGGACGCCATCGAGGAAATCGCGGGTGTCCGTCCGGTCGGTTATCGCGCTCCCTCCTGGAATCTCTCCGAAAACACGCTCGACCTGGTGCGCGAGCTCGGACTCCTCTACGAGAGCTCGCTCATGGCCGACGACCGCCCCTACGAGATCGTCCAGCGCGGCGAACCCACGGGCATGGTGGAGCTTCCGGTGGACTGGATCCTCGACGACGCCCCGCTCTTCAACCCGCTCGGGGATCGTCACACGCCGCCTCGCGACGCGATGCGAATATGGATCGACGAGTTCGATCGCGCTTGGGAGGAGCGGACGATGTTCTTGCTCACCATGCATCCGCACGTCATCGGCAAGCGCTCGCGGATGGTGGCGCTCGAAGGACTGGTCGCACACATTAAGGAAAAGGGGGAGGTGTGGTTCGCCACCCACGAGGAGGCGGCTCGCTACGTGCGCGAGCAGGCGGGGATGGATCAGTAGAGGAGGAGATGATGCCGATTTTCGAGTACGCCTGCGCCGAGTGCGACCACGCCTTCGAATTCTGGGTGCGCAAGGAGGGCGACGCCGTTTCCTGCCCGGAGTGCGCGAGTTCCGAGCTCGAACGACTTATCTCGATGCCGCGCGTTCACTCCGAGGGACGGCGCGACCGCTCCATGCGGGCGGCCAAACGGCGCGACCGGGGCCAGGCGCGCGAGATGATGCACACGCAGCGCGAGTACGAGCTGGCGCACGATGACTGAGGCGACTATGAACGCGGACGCGGCGCGAGTGGAGGGGCTCTGGATCAAGCGAGCGCACCGGGGCGAGCTCGATCCGTCCGGACGGGTGCTGGCGGTGGAGGACAAGGGGATCGAGGGCGACGCCTGTTTCGGACGGAAGCTGCGTCAGGTCACGATCATCGAGCGCGAGGTCTTCGACGATGTCAAGGAGAGCCTCCCCGGGGTCGGCCCCGAGATGCGACGGGCGAACGTCATGGTGAGCGGCGTTCGGCTGGCCGAGTCCGGCGGGAAGCTCCTGGCTCTGGGCGACGTTCGGATTCGCATCGTGGCGGAGACCAAGCCCTGCGGTCGCATGGAGGAGGCGCGGCCCGGGCTTCAGGATGCTTTGCGGCCCGAGTGGCGCGGCGGGGCCTACGGAAAGGTCGAGACCGGGGGCGAGATCGCGGTCGGTGCGACGGCCGGTTGGGCGGATGAGTGAGCGCGTGTCGAAAAGAATCACCGAACGCGGGGATCCGCTCGAGGGCCTGCGGGATGGGTCGCCCAGAGACTGAAAAGGAGGTCGCGACCGATTGGGCAGGCAGGCATCTGCGGATTGCGAACAGCTCCTACGACGAGGTCATCCGCCGATTCATTCCCAATTACGGCGAGATGATTTCGCGGGCGGCGACCGAAGTCGCTCGGGTGCGACCTCGGCTCGTGACCGATCTGGGCTCGGGAACGGGCTCTTTGGCGGAGGCATTGCTTGCGGAAGAAGGTGTGGGCGCGGTCGAGCTCGTCGACTCGGACGACTCCATGCTCGACCGGGCGGAAGAGAGGCTGGCCCGTTTTGGCGACCGGGTGCGCCTGAGCTGCCGGGACTTCAACGATCCGCCGCAGGAATCGGACGCTTTCTGCGCGAGTCTGGCTCTCCACCACATCGCCGATCTTGAAGACAAACGTGCGTTCTACCGGAACATTTTCGTCAATACGCCCGAGGGAGGCGTGTTCGTGAACGCCGACATCGCTCTCTCGTCAAGCGAGGACGAAAACCGACGCATCCGACATCTCTGGGTCGAACACATGGTCTCTGCGGGAATCCATCGAGAGCAGGTCTTCCGGCACTTCGAGGAATGGGCCGAGGAAGACACCTACTTCACTCTGGATGAGGAGCTCGACGCCATCGGACGGGCGGGCTTCCGGGCGGAGTGCGTCTGGCGGATCGGAATGTCGGCGATATGCGTGGGGAGAAAATGAGGAAGGTAAATCCGGTGGTTGAGCCCCTATCCGACGGGAGACGTCTGACGCTGCAGGCAGCGGTCGCCCTTGGGGTGGGTCTGACGGTGACGAACCCGGGAGCGGCGCAGGTGATCGGCGGCCGGATCCTGGACTCCGCCGACAACTCCCCGGTGGTGACCGCCGGCGTGTTCCTGATGGACCGTGAAGGGAATCAGCTCGCGAACTATGTCGCCGAGGAAGACGGAAGGTATCGGTTCACCCTCCCCGGGCCGGGCGAGTACGTCCTCTTCGCTCAGCGGCTCGGTTATTTCGATACCGACTTCATCCGCTTCTCGGTCGCCACCGACAGCACGTACGGCCTCGACCTCGAGATGCGACCCGAGCCCATTCCGCTCGATCCCATCGAGGCGGTGGTCACCAACGAGGCGATGGTGGATTGGTTGCGGCTCGAATTGGGTGTGAACCCCAACACCATATTCGGGTTTCGCGCCTACCAGGGCCAGCGCTTGGCGGAGGTGCAGGCGAGGTCGCGCGACAACACCGACATGCTCAGGAAGCTCTACATCCCCGTGAGCCACGGCCGGCTCGGCGTCTGCTTCGGCTATGGAGGATCGAGCGTTCAGAGAGGTTCGCCCTCCATGACCGGGTGGGCGGAGGCCCAGATGCTGAGCCCGGCGCCGTGCGGCACGCTCATGGTGAACGACCGGGAGGTGCCCGCCGTTCATCTCGACACCGCGGTCGATCTAGATTCAGTCGCGGTAGTGGTATGGCTGCCGGGCCAGGTGCGTCTATACACGAGGGGTTTCAAGTGGGAATTTCGGTAAGCGGATCCGACGACGGGATTCCGACCTCGGAGTCGTGGGGTCCCGCTCCGGATCCGTCCGCCTCGGGCTGCGAATTCTGTGGACGCGCGGACAGGATCGCGACCAGATATGTCTTCGACGCTCATCGCATTCTGCGTTGCCGCCGGTGCACCTTCATGTGGCTCGATCCGCGCCCGTCGGAAGACGACCTGCATGCCGTGTACGACGAGCATTACTTCCGAAACCCGGGGTTCTTCGACGGGGACGAGTCCGCGCTCTACGGTTACTCGGACTACGAGGAGGAACGCGCCGACCGCTGCCGGGCCTTCGACAAGCTCGTCGGGCGGATCGTCGATCTGATCCAGGGAGACGACCGCCTGGAAGGCGCGAGCCTGCTCGACTGCGGATGCGGACCGGGTTACCTGCTGGAACGGGCGCACCGGCGCGGCTTCGCGGTCGAGGGCATCGAGCGGAACTCCGCGGCGGCGGCGGCGGTCGCGAGCCGGTACGGCTTCCCGGTGCACGTGGGCGCCTTGCTCGACTACGGCGAAGGCCAGTTCGACGTGGTCACCATGATGGACGTGATCGAGCACCTGCACGACCCGTTCGCGGCTCTGCGGAAGGTCGCGGAGCTGACGAAGCCCGGCGGGCTCTTCGTCGTCTCGACCATGGACTCGGATTCGCTGGTTTCACGGATCGCGGGGAAGAGATTGGAGGATTTCAGACGGGTGCGGGAGCACCTCTATTTCTTTACCAGGCACACGATGACGGGAGCGCTGGAACGAGCGGGGTTCGAGGTGCTCGCCGTGAAGTCCTACGGGATCACGCTGACGTTGGAGACGCTGTCGCGCCGGCTCGGCAACGCCAGTCCGCTGCTCGGGCGCTTCCTCGGAACTTCAGCGCGGGCGCTTGGGCTCTCGCAGTCTCGGGTTCACTTCGACCCGCGCACCAAGATGGTGGTGTTCGCGCGGCGGGCAGGTCGTCGGCAGCTAGCAAGTTAGACGGCGTCTGCACAAGGGGTGACGATCCCTCGAGGACACCCGAGCGGAAGTGTCCGCGCAAGGTGGAAATTCCTCCTTCGGATCACGTGCGGCGGCTCCCCCCGGGCTATTGACCTGAACGCTGTTCGGCGGCAGGTTGAACCCGGCACTTTCCACCTTCTCGAGACCACCGCCTCATGCCAGCATCGACGCCTTCCCCCGCGCCGCGAACCCACGGACCGCTCGCCGTCGCGGCCTGCGGCCTCGCCCTCCTCCTCCTGAGCGACTCGCCGCCGATCCAGGCTCAGTCCGCGGCGGAGGCGATCATATCCTCGACGACCTACCGCGAGATCGGGCCCACCCGGCAGAGCGGCCGCTTCGTGGACATCGCGGTTCCCAAGCAGGATCCGCACACCTTCTACATCGCCACGGCCTCTGGCCATCTCTGGAAGACCACCAACCGGGGCATCACCTTCGACGTGCTCTTCACGGACGAACCTGTCTTCAGCATCGGGGCGATCGCGGTGGCCCCCTCCGACCCGAACGTCCTCTATCTGGGATCGGGCGAGGCGAACAACTCCCGCTCCTCCTACTGGGGCGACGGCGTGTACAAGTCCACGGACGCGGGCGAGAGCTGGTCGAACGTGGGGCTGCCCGAGTCTCACCACGTCGGGCGCATCGTGGTGCATCCGACCGATCCGGACATCGCCTACGTCGCGGCTCTGGGTCATCTCTATTCCGAGAATCCGGAACGCGGCCTCTACCGGACGACCGACGGCGGCGAGAGCTGGGAACACGTGCTCGCGCCGGAGTCCGAGGGACGAGCCATCGGAGTGGTCGACGTGGTGATGGATCCGACCGACCCGAACACGCTATACGCGGCGAGCTACGACAAGGTCAGGCTCCCCTTCACGTTCGATCTCGGCGGACCCGGCAGCCGTCTCTACAAGACGACCGACGGCGGCGCCAACTGGATCGGGATCGGCGCCGGGCTGCCGGAGGGCATGCTCGGGCGCATCGGCGTGGATGTCTACGAACGCGATCCGAACATCCTCTACGCCACCATCGAGAACGCCAACAAGGAAGGGATGTCGGACGAGGAGAGGCGCCAGGAGCTGCTCGAACACCAATCGAGCCGAGGGATGATCGGGGGCGAGGTCTACCGATCCGACGACGCCGGCCTGACCTGGACCAAGGTGAGTCCGGACGGCCAGTCGATCGGAGGCGCACCCGCCTACTATTACGGACAGATCATCATCGACCCCAACGATCCCGACATCGTGCACGTGCTCTCGGCGGCGTCCTGGGGCACGTACGACGGCGGCGAGACCTGGGAGCGCAGGCCGCTCGGCTTCGGGGGCGACGATCACGCGCTCTGGATCAACCCCGACGACTCGCGCCACATGATCCTGGGCTACGACCACGGCATGGGGGTCAGCTACGACGCCGGCGAACACTGGTACCATCCGGACTTTCAGTCGCTCGCCCAGTTCTACGCCGTGGGCATCGACATGTCCTACCCCTACCGGGTCGCCGGGGGGCTTCAGGACAACGGATCGCATATGGCCTACAACACCAACCCGGCCGGCGGTCCCGTCCGTTTCGAGATGTGGGATCGCGTCGGCGGCGGCGACGGCATGTACAACGAGTTCGACTGGTGCGAAGGGCGCTACCTCTACAACGAGTCGCAGTTCGGTCCCATCGCCCGGCTCGACCTCGTGACCGGCGAACGGCGCGGCATCCGGCACGACGACCCCGACATGCGCTGGAACTGGAACGCGCCCATACTCGTCTCGCCGCACGACTGCGACGTGATCTACCACGCCGGCAACATGGTGCTGCGTTCCGATTTCCGGGGCGAGGGCTGGGAGGTGATCAGCCCAGATCTGACCAAGGCCGATCCCGCCACCTTGACCACCGGAAGGGGCGGCGACGGCAATATCCAGTACGCCACCATCACCACGATCGACGAGTCGCCGCTCAAGGCCGGGGTCATCTGGGCGGGAACGGACGACGGCAACGTTCAGTTCACCCGGGACGGCGGCGAGAGCTGGACCCTGCTCAACGACAACATCCCCGACAACCCCGAGTACTGGGTCAGCCGGGTCGAGGCTTCGCACCACGATCTCGGTACCGCCTACGTCTCGTACACCGGCTACCGCCGAGACGACTTCCGCCCCTTCGTCTACCGCACCGACGACTTCGGCGAGAGCTGGACCGACATAAGCGGCGACCTGCCCCACGGACCTGTCAATGTCGTGCGGGAACACCATGCCAACCCGGATCTTCTCTTCGTCGGCACCGAGTTCCAGGTGTGGGCGTCCGTCGACCGAGGCGAGAGCTGGACGAGCATGAAGGGCGACATGCCCACCTCGCCCGTTCACGACATGAAGATCCATCCCCGCGAGGACGACCTCGTGGTGGCCACCCACGGCCGCGGCATCTACATCGCCGACATCAGCGAACTCGCTCAGGCGGCCGGGCCCGTGATCGCGGACGGAGCCCACTTCTTCCACCCCGAGCCGAAGGTGCGCTGGGAAGGGGCGGACATGACCAACTACGCCTCCTCCAACTTCGAAGGCGAGAGCGAACCCGCAGGTGTGCCTCTCTCCTACTACCTGCCCGAGGACGCGGAATCGGTAGCGCTGACCGTCTACCAGGGCGGACTCGCGGTCGCGGAGCTTGAAGGTGAGAGCTCGGCCGGCTTCCACGAGATCCTCTGGGACATGACCAGGCGCGTGGAGCGGAGCGAAGAGGAGCAGGCCCGTCTGCGCGAGCAGGCGCGGGGCGGCGGATTCGGAGGCTTCGGCGGCAGAGGCGGCGGCGTGGACCGAGTTCGTTTCGCGGTCTCTCCGGCACCGCCGGGCGAGTACCGTGTGGTGCTGAACGTCGACGGCGAAACCGTGGAACGGAACGCGCGGATCATCAAGGACGAGTGGCGGAGCATGCGTCGCTGATGTTCAACGGTCCGGCGATCGACGCGATTCTTGGACTCTTCCTCCTCTACTTCGTGCTCAGCCTCTCGGCGTCGGCGGTCCAGGAGTGGATCGCTTCCCTGTTCTCGCTGCGTTCCAGGAACCTGCGCACCGGGATCGAACGACTCTTCGGCGAACGCCATGCCCGCGCGGTCTACGCACACCCGCTCGTCGCCAGACTCGCCAAGTCGGGGAAGGCCCCGTCGTACCTGAAGACCGACACTCTCGCCGCCGCGTTGCTCGACGTGCTGACCAGGGACAGGGAGGGCGACCTCGAGGTTTCGGCCAGGGAAAGCGCCCAAGCCGTCGCCGACCGGGTGCCCGAATCCAGCCCGCTCCACGGAGTCGTCGGATCTATGGTGGAGCGGTACGGGGGCGGAATCGACGATCTTCGGCGGGCCATGGCGGATTGGATCGACGAGGGCATGGACCGGGTCGGCGGCTGGTACGCGCGCAAGGCCAAGCTCAACGTGTTTCTGGTCGCGGTCGCGGTCACTGCGGCTGCCAACGCCGACACCATACACCTGGTCAAGGAGCTCGGGGGTGAGAATGGGGCGTTCTTCGCCGGAGCGGCGCTCGAAGCAAGCGCGACGGCCGACCCGGATTCGCCCGAGCCGCTCGGGGTCGCCGATTTCCCGATCGGGTGGGAAGGAGCGAGCCACACCCTGACGGACTGGATCGAGCGGGCGGGCGGCTGGTTGATCACCATCGCCGCCGTCAGCCTGGGTGCGCCCTTCTGGTTCGATCTGCTCGGCAAGGTCGCGAACCTGCGGGGGGCCGGAAGAAAGCCGGGAGGTGCGCCGGCGGGAGGCTGAGTTCGAGGGTCTTCCCGTACTTGAGCAACAAGCGACCCAGTACGCGGAGGACTTGGGGCGTCGCCTTCGCCGGCGTCCTGGCGTTGGGGTGCACGGAGATGCCCACAGAGTCCTACCCAAGCACATCGGCGGAGACGGTTCAACCGGGGAGCGGATCTACCAGCGCGTCGTAACGTTAGGGTTGGTCTCAGGGAGCTTCCCGCCAGCTCAGAACCGGAACGAGGCATCGGGCGCGACGCGACCGGCCGCCTCACCTGTCGCGGTG
>JAGWBQ010000015.1:0-48146 GCA_021295815.1 Gemmatimonadota bacterium
CCGCGCACCATGTTCCACTCCTGTACTCCCATCTATCGGTACCTTCAGGTATCGGCCCCGGGTCGTGGCGGCTGTACAGGTCCATGACATAGTCCTTTCCTCGACCCGTGGGCTCGGCCCAGAAGATATCATGCAAGATCTGGACCATCGTGCCCCCCACACGTCCCTTTGCCTCCTGAACCGGATCGTCCCCCTCGGCATCGGCAAGCGTCTGATCCCCCAGTCCCTCGTAGATCTGAACCAGGGCCTCGAAGGCGCCCGGTGCCTGCTTACCGTAGGACGAAAAACGGGAGTCCTTGGCCGCCGCCGCCAGCACCGAAATCGCCTTCCCTCGGACCTCCTCCGGGGCGCTGAAGTCGAGTACGGTCTCCTTCAAGTCCCGTATCAGTCCGTCGAGCACGCTCCCCGGCAGATCCCGGTGAACCTGCCGGATGGTCACCCTCCCCCACCAGCATCTCCAGTTGCGGATCCGGCGCAAGCCGGAGCAACGCGAACGCCTCCTCGACGGTCGCTTCCCGCCACCCTCCGCTCTCGTCCATGAGCATCCCCATGGATCCGGTAGGAGGATGCTGATGCTGCCGGTCCCGAATCGGCAGGACCTCGGGGTCCTGAGCGGAGAGCGGTCCCAGGGCGAGCGTCAGCGCCGCCAGAACCGATACCGGGATCGTCGTCGTTCTCGTCGATGTCGTCTTGTTCATTTTAGGAGCACCCCCAGGTACCATTGTGGTTTGCGGCGGTCTGAGAGCTGAACGTCCACGGCCCGGAGTCCGCCCAGTAATTCCACACCTTGACGCCGCTGGTCTCGTTCTTCATGTCGGTTTCTTCAGCATCCGCTAATTTTTCGGTAACCTCGTCCTTCCACAGCTCGGCAACATTTTCCTGAATCTTGCTCCACCCTTCTGCTCCCCGGGCTGTAAGGCCTTCCATCCGGTCAAGCCAGTCTGGTGTCATCAGCGAGTTCAGACAGATGTTCAAGCTCTGCTCGTGGCGTCTCTCATGGGCTAGAACCTGGACCCAGTAGTACATCCTCCAAGGTCCGGTGCCCAGACCTAAGACAGGCGGTGTGAATTTTGATTCGTACGAACCCCACCGATAGGCGTCCCTCTCGTTGTACCCAACCATCGCATGATTTGTCGGACGTGACCAATTGAAGGAAGTACGGGGAGTCACCGTGACCGTTACCTCAGCCATCGTTTCTCGCTGGACCAAGTCGTGATCCACCCAACCGGAAATAGTGACGGTTTTTACGGCCGTGCCCTGCCATTCCGTCATACCCCATTTCCTCTCAAGTAGTTGTTCTCCTTCCATCCATCCATATTCGAGGCTGTCCAAGGGAATTTCAGTGCCGTCAACCACCATCGGTGAGCCCTTCACGGTACATCTTACCGTCTTACCCCTCTCCACCGTGCTCGGACTGCATGAAATCTTGAAAGTCCCTCGATCGTCCTCATCGTCCTCCTCCTCTCCCTCCTCTCCATCATCGTCATCGTCTCCACCACCACCACCGCCCCCCTACGCCCTCCTCACCTTCCTCCTCCTCTTCCTCATCGTCATCGCCACCACCACCACCGCCGTCATCGTCGTCGTCCTCGTCAAGCACGCACATGCCCTCCTCGTTCAAGGTCTCCCAGGAAGCGCAGTTGCATTCGCCGGTATCTTCGTCGTAGGTGCCACCGATGTAATCACATAGAGTCGACAACGAGAGGCGATCCGCAGGCTAGCCCAGCATCTCCAGAAGCTCCGCGATCGTCGTCGCGCCTCGATCCCTGGCGTACCAGCGCCGCAGGACCTTATAGCGGTCGTCGTACGACATGGCCTGCGCCTCGGCCGAGAGCGCCCATCGTTGCAGCTCTCCCGGTCTGGGGCCCCACCAGCCGATCTCGCTCCAGTCGGAGTCGTAGCCGATCACCACGGGAATCGAACGGCTCCGTCCGCCGGTGAGATGGCGGTCCATGATGTCGGGGTTTTCGTCGCGAGCGAGCACGCGCAGGTCCCAGCCAAGGGCCTCCGCGAAACCGGCGATCACGGGCAGGGTGTTGGCCGCGTCTCCGCACCAGTCCTCGGAGAGCGCCAGAAGGCGGGGTACGGGTCGGATGGCGGCGGCTGCCTCGATCTGCTCCTCCTGAAGCCGAACTCTCGAACGGATCCCTGTCCAGAGCTCGCGATGCTCCTCGACCAGCTCCAGGTACTCCTTGAATGTGGGCGCCCCGGCGAAGCGTCCGGGGTCGATGGCTGCGTAACCGGTCATTGGGTGATGTTCTCGACTGTTCGTTTTCCGTCCCTCCTGTAGCCGACGCGCAGTGTTCGCCTCACATCCTTCCAGGCCTTGCGGTCGGGCGCGATGAGATGCCTCACCAGCACGCCGAGGGCGCGAAGGTGATGAGATTGACTGACGACCGCGGAGAGCGAGGTGAACGCTTCCGTGAAATGGAGGTCGTCCGACGTGTCGTGGCGGAGCTGGAGGGACAGCGCGGCCGCGCCTCGACGGAGCTTCCGCCACCGTTCGCGGGTCTTCGGGTTGAGCCTGACGAGGTCGACGAACGAGCCGGAGCGAGGCTCCGCCGCTTCGCCTTCGAAATCCGCCAGACTCCTGAGCCCGACCCGCCGCAGGTGTGCTGCCGCGAGCCCCGCCAGCGGTCTCGCGTCGTCCGAGCCGCCGGCCTCGAGGTAGTGTCGCCAGAGATCGGCGTAGAGCTGCCTCCGGATCGAAGGCCAGTGGCGTTCCGGGTGGAGAGGATGCCAAGGCATGGCCTCCGCAAGCGCAGCCGCCAGGGCGGTGTCCGGGGCTTGCGCCAGGAGAGGCAGAGCGGCCGGCAGGGCGTGCTTGCCGAGCCGGAAGTGGAGAGAGAGATCGACCTCGTCGGCTCCTTCGACGAGGTCGACGAGGCGGGCCGCCTGCAAACGGACGGCATCGGCGTCGAGTATGCCCCAGCACGCTGCGGTGTCGAGACACGATAGCAGCTCCTCCACGCTCAGGGACGGTTCCTTGCGCTCCATGAGCAGGTAGAGCGAGGAGACGAGAGCGGTTCGTCCACGCTTCCGCTCGTTCGACGTCGGGCTGCGGACGCTCAGGGTCGCCTTCCACGAGAATCGGTCACGCGCCCACTTTCCCCGGTAGGAGCGCATCCCGCTGAAGGAGTACTCGCCGAGTCCGCCGCTTCGGTCCGTGCGAGACACTTCCCTGACCCGGGTGAGCTCCGTGCCTCCGAAATCGAAGGGGCCGATCGAGAGCGACGCCCCCCAGGAGCGTTCCACCCGAAAGCTCTTCTGATCGAGAAAACGGCGCACCGTTGCGAGGCGATGTTCGGCCGCCTCTTCCAGTTTGCCTCGGACGAGCGCCGAATGGAGTTCCTCGAACGCGGTCCACTCGGAATTCGTCGACGGATCGGCAGTCGGAGGCGACTCGGAATCGGCGTCCGCAGGCGTCGTCAGTGCGGCTTCGAAGACGACCTCCTCCGATTCGATCCGGCTGTATTCGAACTCCAAAGCCGCCGCCACTCTGGTGTTCGCCGCCGCGGCCAGGAGCTTCCGGGCGCGTTCGGTCAGGGCGTCGAGCCGTTCTTCGACGGTGCGCAGGAGTCGGGCGACATCGAGATCGGTTTCGATACCGAATCTTCCGAGAATGCCTTTGAGGAGGGCTCGTTCGATCTCGTTGAGCGAGCCGGCCTTGCCTGCGGAGATCAAGGTGCGCAGCCAGGAGGGGGAGGCGCCAAGCAGGCCTTCGACGAGGTTTTCGGTGGCTTCGTCGAGTCCCTCGTCCTCGATCAGGGAGGCGGTGATTCTGGGCGAGACCCGCGCCCGAGTCTTCTCGCCGGCCGACCTGCGCACGATGCCTCGGAGGGCGGATTCGCTATCGGGCCGGACGAAGACGAGCTCGAAGGCGTCTTCGATCCGGGCGCTGAAGCTGGCATGCAGCGAGAGCCGGGAGCGGACGCCGAGGGGTGACGCGAGCTCGTCGTCGCTCTCCGTGGCGTCGTCCGGGTCGCTGTCCTCGCCGCTGGTGGTCCCGTCCCGGTCCGCAGGCTCGTCCGCCTCGGAATCGAGCTTGGAGAGCAGGGTGGCGAGACGTCCGATCTCGGCCGTCAGGATGTCGCTCCATCGGATGACGAGCTTGGCGCTCAGCTCCCGGCCGTGGTTCATGGACACGGCTTCGCCCGGGCCGAGCGCGAGCACGTCCGCCGCACGGGCGGCGAACCTCGGTCCGGCAAAGACGACGGCCATGGCCGCCTCAGGCTCGGGAGGCTCGTCGAAGCGCCGATACTCGGTCAGCTCGAGCACCCGCTGCGCGCCCGAGCTTCCCGAAACCGCTCCGTCCGGCTCGACCGCCAGCCCGCCCGAAAGAGCGAGCGACGAGGAGACCTTCACCCAGGCGTGCTCCGGCGCATACGGGATCACCGGCGTTCGGGCGAACTCGTCCTTCATCTTGCCGGATCGCTCCTCCGGCAGTCCCAGCATCGAATCGCTTTCCTTGCCGTCCTTGAGGGACTCCGGCGAATCGAAGAACTTGAAGGCGGTGGCCGCCGTTCCCTTGCCGACCAGAGAGAGGGCCTCGCCCAGGCCGGGCAGGCTGCGCTCGATCTCCTGCGCAAGCTCGACTCCTCCGGCCCGCTCCTCGTCGCCGGACCGGCGTTCGCCTTCCTCCTCGGAGCCGGTCATCGGCCGACCGTCGCTCTCGCGGCGCTCTCGGCCTTGGCCGCCTTCTTGGCCTTCCGGCGCCGGTTCGGGTCGAGCTGGCGTTTGCGGAGCCGGATCTCGTCGGGCGTGACCTCGATGAGTTCGTCGTCGGCAATGAATTCCAGGGCCAGTTCGAGCGTCATACGGCGAGGAGTCTCGAGCCGCAGGGCCTCGTCCGCAGCCGTGGTGCGCATGTTGGTGAGCTTCTTCTGACGGCTCACGTTCACGTCCATGTCGCCGGAGCGCGAGCACTCGCCGACGATCATGCCGCCGTAGCACTCGATTCCCGGATCCACGAAGAGCTCCCCCCGTTCCTGCAGCCCGAAGAGCGCGAAGGCCACCGCCTTGCCCTGCCGATCCGCGACCAGCGCGCCACGACTGCGGCCTCGCACCGGTCCCGCCCACTCGTCCCACGAATGGAAACGATGGTGGAGCGTTCCTTCACCCTTGGTGTCGGTGAGGAAATCGGTCCGGTATCCGAAGAGGCCGCGCGCGGGGACCCGAAACTCCAACCGAGTGACCCTGGAGTCTCCTACGGGCCTCATCGAGGTCATCTTGCCCCGCCGGCGACCGAGCTTCTCGATGACCGTGCCGGTCGCCTCGTTCGGAACCTCCGCCACCACCTCCTCGAACGGCTCCAGCGTCTGCCCGTTCTCCCCGGTCCGGGTCACGACCCGCGGTCTGGACACCATGAATTCGTAGCCCTCGCGTCTCATGGTCTCCATAAGCACGGTAAGGTGCAGCTCCCCGCGTCCGCTGACGGAGAAGGTGCCGGTGCGTTCGGTCGGAGCCACCCGCAGAGCCACGTTGCGTTCGAGCTCCCGGTCAAGCCTCTCGGAGAGCTGCCGGGTGGTCACGTACTTGCCCGATCGCCCCGCGAACGGAGAGTCGTTGACCGAAAAGTCCACCGTGATGGTCGGCTCCTCGACAGTGATGCCCGAGAGTCGGTCCGGGCTTGCCGGATCGGCGATGGTGTCGCCGATCTCGACCCTCGCGAGGCCCGCCAGCGCTACGATGTCGCCGGCTCGGACCTCGTCGACCGGAAGGCGTTCGAGTCCGCTGAATGTGAAGAGGCCGCCTGCGCGCGCGTTCTCGACGACCTCGCTTCCGATGCGTGCGACCGGGTCGCCCACCGCGAGCCGTCCCCGCTCCACCCGCCCTATGGCGATGCGGCCCAGGTAAGAGGAGTGATCCAGAGTGGAGACCAGCATTTGGAACGGACCGTCGGCGCTCACCTGCGGAGCGGGCACGTGTTCGAGGACCGCGTCGAAAAGAGGCGCGAGATCGGTGCCCGGCTCGTCCGCCGTGTCGGACGCCCATCCGTCGCGCCCGACCGCGTAGAGGAAGGGGGCGTCGAGCTGCTCGTCCGTGGCGTCGAGATCGATGAGCAGTTCGAGAACCTCGTCCTGGACCTCCTCGGGCCGGGCGTCGCCGCGATCCACCTTGTTGATGACGATCAACGGAGCCAGCCCGAGGTCGAGCGCCTTCCGGGTCACGAACCGGGTCTGCGGCATTGGTCCCTCTGCGGCGTCGACCAGAAGCAGGACCCCGTCGACCATGCGCAGGATACGCTCCACTTCTCCACCGAAATCGGCGTGCCCGGGGGTGTCGACGATGTTGAGCTTCACCCCCCGCCACTCCACCGAAGTGTTCTTGGAGAGGATGGTGATGCCCCGTTCTCGCTCGAGCGGGTTCGAGTCCATGATCCTCTCGGCGACCTCCTGGCCGCGGCGAAAGACCCCGGACTGCCTGAACATCTGGTCGACGAGGGTGGTCTTGCCGTGATCGACGTGCGCGATGATCGCGACGTTGCGCAGTTCCACGGGGCTAGCGGTCCGCCGGCTGCCGGGAAGAACGAAGCTGTGGCGACACGTCCATCCCTAACCGAACGTGAATTTGAGTGCGAAGAGCCCGGCCACGATCCACATTCCCGCGCTCACCTCCCGAGCCCGGCCCGAACTCAGCTTGATGAGGACGTAGGCGATGAAGCCGAACCCAAGTCCGGTCGAAACCGAGTAGGTGAACGGCATGGCCAGAACCGTGACCATGGCCGGGACCGCTTCGGTGAGGTCCCGCCAATCGATCCGCGCGAGGGACCTCATCATGACGCAAGCCACGAAGAAGATGGCCGGAGCGGTGGCGAAATTCGGTATGGCCTCGGCGATCGGCGCGATGAAGAGAGCGAGCAGGAAGAGGCAGGCGACCGTCACCGCGGTGAGCCCGGTCCTGCCGCCGACCCTCACTCCCGCCGCGCTCTCGACGTAGCTGGTGACGGTCGAGGTGCCCATGCACGCACCTACGACGGTCGCAGCCCCGTCGGCGACGAGAGCTCGACCCATGCGGGGCGTCTGTCCGGCCTCGTCGGTGAGACCGGCCTCCTGCATGACCGCGACGAGCGTGGGTGTGGTGTCGAAGACGTCGATCATGAAGAAGGTGCCCACGACCGCGATGAGCCCGAGTTCGAGCGCACCGACCACGTCGAAGGCGAGGAAGCTCGATTCCACCGAGGGGGGCAGCGACACCAGCGAGCCTTCGGGGCCGTCCGCGATTCCCGACACCCAGGCGACGACGGTGACCCCGATTATCCCGATCAGGATGGCTCCGGTCACCTTGCGGTTGTCGAGAGTGGTGACGAGCACGAGTCCGACCGCTGCCAGGATCACTGGCCAGGATGTGAGATCGCCCACGCCCAGCAGGGTGGCGGGGTCGTCCACGCTCACGCCCGCCTGCTGCATGGCGATCAGGGCCAGGAAGGCTCCGATTCCCGCCGCCATGGCCGTCTTCTGCGAGGGCGGGATGGTGCGCACGATGGCCTTCCGGATCGGGAGCGCCGAGATGATCACCATCAGGACGCCCGACACGAAGACCGCGCCCAGCGCAACCTGCCACGAGTAGCCCATGCCGCCCACCACCGAGTAAGCGAAGTAGGCGTTGATTCCCATCCCCGGCGCCAGCGCCACGGGGTAGTTGGCATGGAGCCCCATGACGGCCGAGCCCACGGCGCCCGCCACGCACGTCGCCACCATCGCCGCGCCGAAATCGATCCCGGCATCTTCGAGGATTCTCGCATTCACCACCACTATATAGCTCAGGGTGAGGAATGTGGTCAGGCCCGCGAGGAGCTCGGTACGAACGGTCGAGCCCCGGGCCTGGACCTGAAAGAACCGCTCGAGCATGGGTGGCCTGCTGAATTGAATGGGTGGGCCTTCGACAGAGGGCCGCTGCGAGCTTCAACCCGATGGCATATAATAACGCCATGAAGAAAATCGACGGACACAGCCCGGTTTTCGGCGGGGGAGCGGGTGTCCAGAAAGCAGCCTTCCTCGGCATCGGAGCCGTGCTCGCGATGCTCGTCACAGGCCTCGGGCTCAGTTGCGCGCCTGCTCCGAACGGCGCCCAGGTGCTCATCGCCGGCGGTCGCCTCCTGGACGGTTCCGGAAATCCGTGGCTCCGCGCCGACGTGCTCATCGAGGGAGATCGCATCGCGGCCGTAGGCAGAGGGATCGACGCACCCGGTGCGGAGGTGATCGACGCGACCGGACTCTACGTCGCGCCCGGTTTCATCGACACCCATTCGCACGCCGGACCCGGGCTCGCCAGGGAGGAACTATCGCACGGCGAACCGCTTCTTGCCATGGGCGTTACCACGATCTTCGCGAACCCCGACGGCGGCGGTCCCATCGAGATCGCCGAGCAGCGAACCGAGCTCCTGGCGGACGGCCTCGGGGTCAACGTCGCCCAGTTCATCGGCCACGGTTCCACGCGTGGACACGTGCTGGGTTCGGAGGACCGAGCCGCCACCGACGCCGAGCTCGACGAGATGCGGCGGATCGTGCGCGACGCGATGACGGAAGGAGCCTGGGGTCTCTCCTCGGGAACCTTCTACGTTCCGGGCAGCTACGCGCCCCCCGAGGAGATCGAGGAGCTGGCCAAGGAGGTCGCGCCCTTCGGCGGCGCCTACCAAAGCCACATTCGCGACGAGGCCTCTTACTCGGTCGGCCTCCTGGCGGCGGTCGAGGAGGTGATAAACGTCGGTCGGGTCGCGGACGTTCCGGCAGTGCTCACGCACGTCAAGGCTCTGGGACCCACCGTCTGGGGTTTCGGCGACAGCATCGTCGCCCGGGTCGCGACGGCGAGGGCCGAAGGCGTCGCGGTTTTCGCGGACCAGTATCCGTATGCGGCCTCCGCCACGAGCCTGAGTGCCGCGCTACTGCCGCGTTGGTCGCAGGCAGGCGGTCGCGATTCCCTTCTGGCTCGAATGGATCGTCCGGAAGACATGGCCCGCATCCGCGAGGGCATGGTGGCGGGCCTGGCGCGCAGGGGCGGAGCGGAGCGGATACGGCTCCGACGCTACGTTCCCGACGAGAGCGTCGAGGGCAGGCTGCTTTCGGAGCTCGCCGAGGAGCGCGGCATCGACCGGCTCGACCTCGCCTCCGATCTCATCCGAGGCGGGAGCGTGAGCATCGTTTCGCATAACATGAACGAGAACGACATCGCCGTGCTGATGGCGCAGCCCTGGACGATAACCGCATCCGACGGTGGACTCGTTCCGCTGAACCAGGGCGTGCCACATCCCCGCTCGTACGGCGCCTTCTCGCGGCGGATCGCCCGCTATGCGATCGAGCAGGGGATTGACGGCCTCGCGAGCGCCGTGCGCAGCGCGACCTCCCTGCCTGCCTCGGTCTACGGAATGGAGGGTCGCGGCCGGCTCCAGGTCGGCATGGCGGCGGACATCGTGGTCTTCGACCTGGAAGCGATGGACGATCCGGCCACATACACCGAGCCTCACCAGTACTCCCAGGGCATGGTACACGTCTTCGTGAACGGAACGGCGGCCATGCGCGACGGCGAGTTCACGGGCGCCCTCGCCGGGCGCGTGCTCAGGAAGGGCGGGAGGTAGCCCGACCCAGCTCCGGCTCAGAGGTAGGTCAGGAAGCCGTGCGGGTCGTCGTTATCTCCGCGCACCGTCTCGATGAAGCGCTCCTGGATGGCTAGCGTGACAGGTCCGGCCTTGCCCTCGCCCACCGGAATGCGATCCACGCTCCGGATCGGCGTCACCTCGGCCGCGGTCCCGGTGAAGAAAAGCTCGTCGGCCATGTAGAGCGATTCCCGGGGAACGTCCTGCTCCCGAACCTCGAACCCAAGGTCGAGCGCAAGCCGGATGACCGAAAGCCGGGTGATGCCGTGGAGAGAAGTGCCGTCCAGGAAGGGGGTGAGAACTCTGCCGTCGCGCACGAGGAAGAGATTCATGCCGCTCCCCTCGCTCACGAGTCCGCCCGGTCCGACCGCGATAGCGTCGTCGTAGCCGTTGGCCGTCGACTCGAGCTTCATGAGCTGGGCGTTGGTGTAGTGGCCGCCGGCCTTCGAGGCGGTGGGATAGGTGTTGGGGTGCGCTCGCCACCATGACGACACGCACACGTCCACGCCCCGGCTCAGCGCCTCTTCGCCCAGGTAGGCGCCCCAAGGCCACGCCGCGATGTAGGTGTCGATCGGGGAGGCGTGGGGGTCGATGCCCGCCGCACCGTAGCCGCGCAGAATCATCGGGCGGACGTAGCACTCGACGAGGTCGTTCTTGCGCACGGTCTCGAGGATCGCGGTGCGCACGTCGTTCGGCGAGAGCTCCGGAGGCGTCATCCGATAGACCTTCGCGGAATCGAAGAGTCTGCGCACGTGCTCGTCGAGCCGGAAAAGCGCCGGGCCGCGCTCGGTTTCGTAGGCGCGGATCCCCTCGAAGACCGAGGTTCCGAACTGCACGGCCGTCGAGAGCAAGTGGAGGTTGGCCTCCTCCCAGCGTACGAACTCGCCGTCACGCCAGATCCAATCGGCCTCGTTGAACCCTACCGTTCCCATCAGAAAATCCCCTTTGTCCAGCCGCCGTCGACCGCGACGGACTGGCCGGTAACGTAGGAAGCGGCTTCGGAGCAGAGGAAGGCCGCCACGCTTGCGATTTCCTCCGGCTCGCCCAGACGTCCCATCGGAGTCTCCAACTCCCATCTCCGGAAGGCGTCCGCTTCGGAAATGTCCTCCCGCGCCGCGATCGCCCGTGCCAGATAGCCGAGCCTTTCGGTACGTGTGAACCCGGGCAGGACGTTGTTCACGGTCACGTTGAACGAAGCCGCCTCGTTGGCAACGGTCTTGGCGAAGCCGGTGACTCCGGCGCGGATGGCGTTCGAGAGGATGAGCCCAGCCACCGGCTGCTTCACCGAGACCGAGGTGATGTTGACGATGCGCCCCCAGCGCTGATCCTTCATCGCCGGGAGGGCGGCGCGCACCAGCCCGACGACGCTCTCCAGGTTCTGGGCGATCGCCTGGGACCAAGTCGCGGCGTCGTGATTCTCGAAGGGCCCCGAAGGGGGTCCGCCGGTGTTGGTGACCAGTATGTCCACCCCGCCCAGAAGCTCACGGGCCGCCGCCACCGCCCTTTCCGGTCCCCCGGGCACGCTCAGGTCGGCCTCGACGCACTCTATGCGGGCTTCGTCGCTCGCCTGCCTGCGTATCTCGGCCCTGGCCGCCTCGAGCCGTTCGAGCGAGCGCGAGTTGATGGCGGTGCGAACCCCCTCCGCGGTCAACGCGCCGGCGATGGCCTTGCCGAGTCCCGAGCTGGCTCCGCACACCAGGGCGCGGCGGCCTGAAATTCCCAGCACCACGGCTTCTAGTCCTCCTCGTGAAAGTAGGCGTCGGTCCCGTCGAGCCAGTCCTGGCGCGGCGGAGAGAAGACATCCACGTCGAGAGTGTCCTGCAGGGCCACCGCCTTGTGGGGCACGTGAGAGGGCAGGAAGAGAACCTCGCCCGCCGAGACCACGCGTTCCTCGATGTCGTCGCCCTCTCCGATCCAGAAGTGAAGGGCTCCTTCGACGACCCAGGTGAGCTGCTCGTTGTCGTGCGAGTGGGTCGGAACCACGGCACCCTTCTTCAGATATACCTGCGCGAGCATCATGCGCTCGCCCGTGAAGAGACGTCGGGTGATGCCCTCCTTGACGTTCTCGAGAGGTATGTCGTCCCACTTGGTGTGGCTGATGGCGTATGCCGGCATAGCGGTGATCGGGGTTCGCTCCCGGCCTCGGGCCCGGCGATCCGGGTACGTCGGCGTGGGGGACGTTGCTCGGGACGGGATGGAAGGACATAATCTAACCAGCTTGGCTCGGACCCGGATCGCCTTTAGCCCGGAATGCCTTGAACCCGGAGATGAAATGTTGCGCCGAGAGACCTCTGACCGTAAGCGGATCTCTGCGGGAGAGGCGATGAGTCGAACTGTCGCGGGAGCGTGGATAGTTCGCGTCCGCAGGCCGCTTGAACGGGTCGTCCGACGATCGTCGGTAGCGGAAGTCGCGCCGGCACCGGATCGCCGCCTGTGACATCGTCGCTGCGCGATCTCGCTTCTGAGCTTCGGACGGATGCCGGCTCGGCGAAGGCCGTACCGGCTCTGGCGGCCGGGTTGACCTCCGGCCTGGCGCTGCTGGTCGCTCAGGTCGCCTACGGGAGCCTGATATTCTCGGGCCCCCTCGCTCCCTACTCGTCCCAAGGCGTCGGACTGGTGCTGTTCGGAAACTTCGCCGCCTGCCTGGTCATCGCGCTTGCCGGCGGCTTTCGCGGGGCCATCTCGGGACTGTCTCCGGCGCTCGTCCTGGTGATGGCGCATGTCGGCGCCACCATAGGCGGCTCGCGCGAGACGCTCTTCGTCACCACCGTTTGCGCACTCGCGATCGGTGCTGTCGCCGCAGGCGTTTGCTTTCTCGCGATATGGCGCTACGGACTGGCCAATCTGGTGCGCTTCGTCCCCTACTCCGTCGCGGCCGGCTTCATCGCCGGAATTGGGGGAGCGGTGTGCCTGGCGGCGATGTCGCTCATGGTGACGGAGCCGGATTGGCACACGGTTCCGGCTCTCCTCCAACCTCCTGAGCTTTGGAAATGGCTCCCGGGCGTGGTGTTCGGCGCAGCCCTTTACTTCGCGATGAAGCGGTGGGGCCGTCCACTCATCATGCCTGTCGGGGTCGGGCTGGCCGTGGGCGGGTACCACCTCGCACTGATCCTGCTCGGAATCTCCGGCGACGAGGCGAGGGTGGCGGGTCTGCTGTTGACGAGCACGTCGGAGGCGAGCCTGTGGCCGTCCCTGGCGCCCGCCGACCTCGCGCACATAGACTGGTTCGCGATCGCGACGCACCTTCCCACCCTCCTCTTGCTGGTGTTCGTCGCCCTGATCGTGGTCATCATGAATTTCGCCGGGCTCGAGATGGCCTCGCACAGAGATCTGGACTGGAACCGAGAGTTCCGCGCGACGGGAATCGCGACCATCGTGGCAGGCCTTGGCGGCGGAACGACGGCCAGCCTGATCGTGCCGGCGTCGCTGCGCAGCATGCTCTTCGGAGCGGCCACCCGCCTTACCGGCATCGTCGCGGCCCTCGTCATCGCGGCAGCCGTGTTTCTGGGCGACGGGATGCTCGAACTTGTCCCCGTTCCGCTCGTCGGAGGCATTCTGGTCTTTGCAGGCTTCGGCATGCTGGACGAGGGACTCCTGAGGAGTCGCAAGCGCCTTCCATGGACGGAGTACGGAGTCATCGTGCTGATCGCTGTCGTCACGATGGTGTTCGGGCTCTTTGAGGGCGTGGGCGTCGGAATGCTGGCAGCCTTCGTCTTTTTCGCAGCGCGGCTGAGCCGCATCGACCCTGTGGGAGAGTGTTTCACGGTAAGCGAGCGCCGGAGCACCAGATCGCGTTCCGTCCCCGACTCCGTCATCCTTCACCACGGGGGCGACCGCGTACCGGCGTGGCGGCTGCGCGGCTATGTCTTCTTCGGAAGCGTCTACTCGCTCGCCGACCGCCTAAAGGAGTCGATCGACCGCCGTCCACCCCCCAACGCCGTGCTGTTGGACTTCACACACGTGTCCGGATTCGATTTTTCGGCCGTGAACGTGCTGGCGAGGTTCCTGCGATCAGCCATTTCCGGCGGATCGAAAGTGGTTCTGAGCGCGCCGTCGGAGCAGGTGAGGACCGGCCTGGGCAGGAATCTGTCCCCGTCGCATTTCGCGTCGGTGCAGGTCGAGCCCAGCCTGGACCGTGTGCTTGAACATTGCGAGGAGATCGTCATCGACGAGTGGAAGGTGAACGCGGAGAGGGATTTCGAGCGCCGGTCCTCGGTGCTGGCGGGCGCTGTCGGTGTTTTGGAGCGGCAGCTCGAACGGCAGGCCGGTTTTGAAGAGCTGATCGAGGAGCTCGGGGGCTGGTTGGATCCTTGCCGGTACGCTTCAAGGGAGACTCTGACCGGTCCGGGCGTACCGAGCGACGGGCTGATATTGCTGGTCTCCGGCAAGGCATCCGCCCGTGACGCCGCGAACAGGCGGCTTCGTCAGTACGGTCCGGGAGACGCGATCTGGCCGCTCGACCCGAGCGACACGGCGTTGAGCGTAAGCGCCGACCCGACCTGCACCGCGATGGTTCTCTCGCATGTCGCCCGACGACGGCTGGAGGAGCGAGAGGAGCGGCTCGCCCTTAAGCTCTACCGGTATCTGATGGCCGAGCGTTTCGGGGACGATCCGCTCGACCGGAATGATGATGACCTGGAACCGGAGTCCACTATTCAACCCAAGCAAGGCTCATGACACGTCTCGTTGTCGCAGTCGCCCTGGCATCAGCCGCCGCCGCGTGCGGCTCGGACCCTGGCCCTGGGGAGGGTTGGCCGCTTGTCGGTTCCGACCAGGCGCACACCAATTATTCCGCGGCCGAGGAGATCGCGGTCGCCAACGTCGACGAACTCGAGATCGACTGGCGTTAGGATCCGAACGAGACGCCTCTCGAGGAGTTCGGCACACGGCCCGGTCGACCTGCCGGAGAGGCTAGGCACGCTGGGCACGCCGGTCCGATGGTGACCAGGGGAGGACTGGTTTTCCTGGGCGGTGGCGACCCGTTCCTCTAACGCCTTCGACAAGGCCACGGGCATGGAGCTTTGGCGTGGCGCGACGCTGTTCCCGACCAATGAGAACCTGATGACCTATCAGACAAGGTCCGGGCGACAGTTGGTCGTGATCGCCACGGGCGGAGGTTCGGACTCGGCGCTCGTCGCCTTCGCCGGATTCTCAGCGCTCTCGGGCTCGTCGCTGGCCGCCGCCCTGACCATGGGGCGGGTATCGCTGACGGTGTGCGGCTCGAGTCCGACCCGTCCCGGAACGGTGCAGACGTGGTGGTGTAAGAAATTGCAGATCAGCCGGAGGTATTCCATACCATGCGAAACGGAAACGAACTCGTCCTGCTGCTGGTGCCCGCGTTGGCGGTCGGTCTCAGCGGCTGCGGGGGCGTAGGCGAAGTCCGCGAGAACGGCGGTGTCCCGGTTCAGATCGAGGACAGCGCAGGTGTGCGGGTCGTCGAGTATGACGGGATGCCGGAAGTCGAAGCGCCCTTCCAGTTTTCGGCGGAGCCACTCTACCGCCACGGCGCCAATCCGGGCGACTACACCTTCCAGGGCATACATCCCGGCAGCCTCTTCCCGGACGGCAGCGCCATAGTCTCAGACGTGTTCAACAAGGAGCTGATCGTGCTGAGTCCGGACGGCGCCTCGCACGAGGTGATTGCCGGGCCGGGGGAGGGACCGGGCGACGTCGACTACGTGGGGGCCACCTTCACGCTGGGGCAGGACAGGTTTCTGGCGGTCGACGAGTTCCTGAACCGCCTGACCATTTTCGCCGGCGGTTCGGTCGAGCGCACGGTGGACATCCGGCACGCGGACGGCTTGGGTGTAAAGGGATTCGGCTCATCCGGAAAGTTGCTGATGACCACGAGTTCGCACATGCCCGGCTTTGAAGAGGAGTGGCTTCGGGGGCACATGGTCCGGCTCGACATGGAGACCGGTGCCGTCGACACGGTCGCGTCCTACGACTACATCGAGCGACCTCCGCCAGAGCTGCGGTGGAACCCGATCGGAGCGGCCGGCTGGGTCACGGTCTCGGACGGGCAGTTCGTCTACACCAGATCCGACAGGCCGGAGGTCACCTGGCGTCTGCCCGATGGCACCGTCACCCAGATCGTGCGCTGGCAGGCCGAGCCGGCTCCGCTGACCGAGGAGATGTTGGAGGGCATCGAGGACGGGTACAGGGCGGGCAATCAGATGGCCAACCCGGGTGCCACGGCTGCCGACATCGATCGCATGACCGACGGCAACATGGCCACTTTTCGGGCCGTCATCGGCGGATCGATGCCCCTCTTCACCACGCCCTTCGCCGACGCTGAGAACCGGGTATGGCTGCCTTCCTACCGGCCGGGCGTAAGGAGCGAGGGTGTGCCCGTCTACACCGTCATTGGCCCCAACGGGGAGTGGCTGGGCAAGGTGGAGTCGCCGCCGAGGCATCGGATCCTGGATGTGGCCCACGGGCTCGTGCTGGGGGTGCAGTTGGACGAAACGGATGTGGAGCACGTGGTCGTGTACGAGCTGGTGGTGGCTAGCTGACGGAGCCTTGCCCGGTGGGCGCCGCTTGCCGGCGGAGAAGAGGCTGCTTGGTGCTCGCGGGGGATGTGCACGGGCTGTTAGATTCCATGTTCGCAGATCGCCAGCGCCCCTTCACCGAGGACCCGCTCGTGCGCCACCCGGCAACGAACTCCACACCCGTACTCAAGCCGCACCCGCTTCTCATCGCTCTCTGGCTCGCCGCCGCAGCGCTTTCGTGGCTCGATCCCGTTGGTGCGGCGGCCCTCCAGAACGGCCAGGTGGAACGCTCCGACGGGGGCATGGTCGTCAGCGAGGAGTGGCGAGCCAGCGAGGTGGGACGGGACGTTCTCGCGGCTGGCGGCAACGCGGTGGATGCGGCCATCGCGACCGGATTCGCCCTCGCGGTCACCCATCCGGCAGCCGGCAACATCGGCGGCGGCGGTTTCATGGTGATCCGATTCCCCGACGGCGCCACGACGGCGCTCGACTTCCGCGAGATGGCGCCGGCGGCGGCCCACCCGGAGATGTGGCTGGTGGACGGCGAGTACTCCTCCCAGCGCCATCACCTCAGCCACGCCGCGGTCGGGGTGCCCGGCACGGTCGCAGGATTCGACAAGGCTCACCTGCTCTACGGGAGCGGCCTGCCCTGGGAACGGCTCGTCTACCCCTCCGTGGCTCTGGCCCAGGACGGCTTCGAGGTCAGCGAGGTGCTCGCGAGAGGTCTGGCCGGCTTGGTCGAGAGGGCTTCCCAGCACTGGGCCACGGTTGCCCAGTTCTCCAAGAACGGCGAGCACTACGAAGCGGGGGACACGCTTCGCCAGCCGGATCTCGGCGCCACCCTGCGCCGGATCATGCTGAACCGCCGGGACGGCTTCTACGAGGGCGAGACCGCTCGCCTTGTCGCCGCCGAGATGCGCCGCGAGGGAGGGCTCATCACCGAGGAGGATCTCGCCGCCTATCGCGTTCGCGAGCGGAGCCCGGTTCACGGTACCTACCGAGGATACGACGTCATCTCCATGCCCCCGCCCAGCTCCGGCGGCGTCGCGCTGGTCACCATGCTGAACATCCTGGAGGGCTACGACCTCGCCTCGTTCGGCCATAACACCGCTCCTTACGTGCATCATCTGGCAGAGGCCATGCGCCGGGCCTTCAGGGACCGGGCCCACTACCTGGCCGATCCCGACTTCGTGGACGTCCCGCTCCACCGGCTGACCGGCAAGGAGCACGCGAGCGCCTTGCGCGAGACGATCGACTCCGAGGCCGCGACAGAATCCAGCCCGAGCGACGTCGAGCTCGGGTTCGAATCGCCGGAGACCACCCACTACTCGGTGGTGGACGCAGACGGCATGGCGGTATCCGTGACCTACACGCTCGAGTTCGGATACGGCTCGGGCATAGTGGTCCCGGGCGGAGGCTTCCTCCTCAACAACGAAATGGGCGACTTCAACGCCGGACCCGGACTCACCAGCGAAACCGGACTCATTGGCACCGAGCCCAACCTGGCGCGGCCCGGCCAGCGCATGCTTTCCTCCATGACGCCTACGATCCTGGCGCGCGACGGCGAGCTCGTGGCCGTCATCGGGACTCCTGGCGGACGGACCATCATCAACACGGTCCTCCAGCTCGTTCTCAACCTCGTCGACTTCGGGATGCGGCCCGAAGAGGTGGTATCGGCGCGGCGGATACACCATCAGTGGCTCCCCGACCGGATCCGGATCGAGCGCGGCGGCGTGAGTGACCAGACCGTGGCGCTGCTCGAGGAGATGGGCCACACGGTCCAGACGATCGGATCTCAGGGTCGGGCGAACTCGATCGTGATCCACGGCCGCTCGGGTGAACGGGTGGGGGTGCCGGACGCTCGCAACCCTGACGCCGGGGCCCGGGGAATCGCTAGGGGCGGCCGATGACCGCGTTACCGCTCGCGCTCGCCCTCTCGCTTGCGGCGCCGCAGTCGGCGGGTCCCGCTCATTCGGGCTACGATCCAAGGGCCGCGCGTCTTTCCCCCGACGCCTACGAGGGCGAGTTCGGTGAGCTTCTGCGCGCGATCGAAGGCGACATCCGCTGCAGTTGCGGATGCGGACTCGATCTGCACTCCTGCCAGTTCCAGATGCAGTGCGCCATCTCGCCGGGATGGTCGCGGCGAATCATGTCCGCGCTTCAACAGGGCGAGACCCCCGAGGCGATAAGGGCGGGATTCGTCGCCGACTTCGGACCCACGGTGCTCATGGCTCCGCCTCCCGAGGGCTTCAACCTCCTGGGATACCTTTTGCCGGGGCTGGCGATCCTCTTCACGGGAGCGCTGGTCAGCCGAAGGGTGCGAGGCTCAGCGCTTAGGGCCGGGGGTGCGGACGGCGCGAGCTCGTTCACCGTTCCGGAAGTCTCCGCGGCCGACGAGGACAGACTAGCGCGCGAGCTGCGAAGGATCGAGGAGATGGAGCGCCCGGACTGGTAGGGACCGCCCGCGTCGAGCCTCTCGGCTTGCGCATTCGGGAGAGACCGGCTTGCGACTTCGGGCGGGAAAGGTTAGATAGCAAGCCCGTCGCAGTTCCACAGCAACGAGACCGCCATGCCCAGAGAGACCATTCGCCGCAAGGATTTCCTCAAGACCGCAGGAGCGGGCGCCGGTGCGATGGCTCTGGCCGGCTGCGGAGCGGGCGAGTCCGCGACCCTGAGCGCGACAGCCGCCTCTCGGCCGGACGTGCGCTGGAGGCTTACCGGGAGCTTTCCGCCCACGCTCGACGTCCTTTACGGAGCGGGAGAGCGTCTCTCGGCCCGGGTCGCCGAGCTTACCGACGGCCACTTCGACATTCGGGTCTACGCGGCCGGCGAACTGGTTCCCGCTCTTCAGGTGATGGACGCGGTCCAGCAGGGCACCGTCCACTGCGGCATCTCTCCCGGCTACTATTACACCGGCAAGCATCCGGCCCTGGCCTTCGACGCCGCAGTTCCGTTCGGCTTCAACGCACGCCAGCAGATCGCCTGGCTCCAACATGCCGGCGGCCTCGATCTGATAAACAGCGTCTATGCCGACTTCGGCCTCATCACCTTCCCGGTCTCCTGCACCGGCGGCCAGATGGGGGGATGGTTCCTGGAGCCCGTGGGATCGCTCGCCGACCTGACCGGCCTGCGTATGCGCATACCCGGGATCGGCGGCGAGATCATGTCGAGGCTCGGTGTCACCGTCCAGGTCCTCGGTGCCGCCGAAATCTATCCGGCGCTCGAACGGGGCGCGATCGACGCTACCGAATGGGTCGGACCCCACGACGACGAGCGGCTCGGATTCCAACAGGTGGCCAAGAACTACTACTACCCGGGGTGGTGGGAGCCCGGGGTCACCATGTCGCTCCTCATCCAGCGCGAGGCCTACGACGAGCTACCCGCTTCGTACCAGTCGGCTCTCCAGGTCGCGTGCAGGGAATCCATCTCCGTCACGACCGCGATGTACGACGCGCTCAACCCCAGCGCCCTCCAGCGTCTCATCCGCGACGACGGGGTCACCGTGCACGCCTTCAGCGAGGACATCATGGCGGCCGCGATGAGCCATTCCATGGCTTACCTGGAGGAGCAGGCGGCCGACAACGCGGAATTCAAGATGGTCTACGACTCCTGGAAGTCATTCAGAGACACGGTGTTCCCGTACGCATCGGGTAACGAGCTGGCTTATGCCAACTTCACCTTCCCGCAGGTGGGGGGGTAGCGCAGGCGGCCGAGGTCAGGAGGACGGCTTACTCTCAGGTAGGGCGGCGTCCTCGGCGGCGGTCCGGTAGCGGATGACGCCGAATGCGATTTCCCGGCACGCCTTCGAGCCCAGCCAGGTGCCCATGGCGACGACGCCGAACCAGGCGCCGAGCAGATCGGCGCTGGGTCGGATGCCGAGGGCGATGTAGAGCGCGAGCGCCGCACCGATGCCGATGCCGCCCAGCCATCCCCACCATCCCGCCCGTTCCCGGGCCCTCCGCATGCAGCCGGTGCACCAGAACATGCGGTCGAGCTCCATCTCAGGATAATCGTCGGCGCAGACGAGGCACGTGGCCGTCTCGGGCGTTTCGGCGAGGACCTTGAAACCGCGACTGTCTGCCCTCATCCCAGGGCCCGCACGATCGCCTCGGTGTACTCGGCGGTGGAGGAGCGTCCGCCAATGTCGCGGGTGCGAGAGTGGGGATCGCGGATTATCTGCCCAATGGCCCCGCGGATCCGCTCCGCCTCGGGAGCCATGCCGACGTGGTCGAGCATCATGCAAGCCGAAAGCAGAAGAGCGGTAGGGTTGGCGAGTCCCTTGCCCGCGATATCGGGAGCCGACCCGTGCACGGCTTCGAACATCGCCGCGTCCGCGCCGAGGTTGGCGGCCGGAGCGAAACCGAGTCCCCCCACCAGTCCCGCCATCAGGTCGGAAAGGATGTCGCCGAACATGTTCTCCATGACGAGAACGTCGAACCGATAGGGATCGAGCACCAGCAGCATGGCGGTGGCGTCGATGATCCTGTCTTCGAGCTCGACTTCGGGGTAATCGACGGCGACGTCGCGCGCGCAGTCCAGGAAGAGACCCTGAGTGCTCTTCAGAATGTTGGCCTTGTGTGCCACGGTGACCTTCCTGCGACCGTTCCGGCGGGCGAAATCGAGCGCGAAGCGGCAGACTCGCTCCGACCCGAAGCGTGTCACGATCATCACGGACTCGGCAGCGGCCCTCGGGTCGCCGCGTATGCCGATGTGGTGCTCGACGCCCACGTAGAGCCCTTCCGTGTTCTCCCGGATGAGCACGAGGTCGATGTCGTCGTAGCGGCCCGGGATCAGGGTGCGCACGGGGCGGACGTTGGCGTAGAGATCGAACGCCTTGCGCAGCTCGACGTTTATGGAGCGGAACCCGGTCCCCGAGGGGGTGGTGATGGGTCCCTTGAGGATGACCCGGTTCCTTTCGGCGGACTCCATGGTCGTTGTGGGCAGCGCGACGTCGTGCTTTGCGATAGCGGTCAGCCCGGCATCGTGAAAGTCGTACTCCAGGTCGGCTCCGGATGCGCGCAGGACGGCGAGCACGGACGAGACCACCTCCGGCCCTATTCCGTCACCCGGGATGACGGTTACGGTCTTTGACATTCGGACTTCCTTGAGGTCGAGCCCTCAGCGCTCGTCGAGATCGAGGGCGGCGGAGTTGATGCAGTAGCGGAGACCTCCGGGAGACGGGCCGTCCGGGAAGACGTGACCGAGGTGGCCGCCGCAAGCGGAACAGAGGATCTCCGTCCGCACCATGAAGTGGGAGGTGTCGCGAGCCTCCTCGACCGCGGACTCGACCACGGGATCGGTGAAGCTGGGCCAGCCGCAGCCGGAATGGTACTTGGAATCGGAATCGAAGAGCGGCGAACTGCAACCCATGCACTTGTAGGTGCCCGGTCGGGTCTCGTCGGTGTATTTTCCGGTGAAAGCTCGTTCCGTGCCCTTCTTCCGGAGCACGCGGTAGGCTTCGGGGTCGAGTTCGGCGCGCCACTCGGCGTCGCTCTTCTTCACTTTTTCGCTGATGGTTTGCCCTCCGCGCGAAGGAGAATGTCGCTCCGGGAAGCGCCTCGGAAGGCGACGGCCCGGATTACCCCGGGGCGCGAGAGGTGCTCCTTCGAACCGTCGGTTCGCACCCGCGGAAAGCGGGCGGTCCGGTTCGCTTGCCTAACCGCCTTGCGGTCCGGTATCTTCAAGCCCATGACACTACGACGCTCACGCGGATCTCCGGCAACGCCCACGGTTCTCGGGCTTGGAGCGCCGATACTGGTGACCGCCGGTCTGACGCTGGCCTCATGCGGATCCGACCCTCCGCCCACCCAGCCGCCCCCGGTGGATACCACGGCGGTCCGTCCCGTCCCTTGCACGACCGGCACGGCGACCTGCGCCGAGCGCATCGAGATCGCCGGTGGCCTCTTTCTCCCCATCTTCTCGTCTCACGAACTCGCGACCGGCGACGCGAGCGTCACCCGGGCCGTGATCGCGGTTCACGGCATCGACCGGAACGCCGACGACTACTTCGTCACCGGCAACGTCGCCGCCGCCGCGGCCCGAGCCGGTGCGACCGCCGTCATCGTCGCCCCGCACTTCCAGACCTCGGACGACGCCCCCGAATCGGACGAACCCTTCTGGTCGAGCGCCGGCTGGCGCAAGGGGCATCTCTCCCGACCGGAAGGGCCGTCTCCCCGCGTGAGCTCCTATCTGGCGATGGATCGGTTGATCGAGACTCTGGCCAACCGCTCGCTCTTCCCGCAGATCGCGACGATAGTCTTGACCGGTCACTCGGCCGGGGGGCAGTTCGTACACAGGTTCGCGGCGACGAGTCCGGTGGAGGACGTCTCGGTGCCGTCGGCCAGGGTCCGCTACGTGGTCGCCAACCCGTCCACCTATCTCTACCTTCGCCCGGAACGCTGGCAGCGGACGGAGTTCGCGGTTCCGGACCGCACGCTCTGCTCCGACTACAACGAATGGCATTACGGGCTGGAGGAACGGCCGAGCCGGGTGGAGGGGCTGGAAATCGACACGGTTCAGGCTCGCACGCTGCGTCGCGACGTCACCATCCTCATCGGCAGCGCGGACTCTACCAGTTCCAACCTGGACGTGTCGTGCGGGGCCAACCTCCAGGGGCGGCACAGGTTCGAGAGGGGAGAGCTTCTGGTTCGCTTCATGAACGAATTCTTCGACGCACACAGCCACCGCGAACTCGTGGTTCCGGGTGTGGGACACTCTTCCAGGGACATGTGGACCTCTTCGGTCGGGCTCGGAGCGCTCTTCCAGGATCCGGCGGGATACGGTGCTTCGGCAGAATACCGCAAATCACTCGATACTCGCAACTGACAACCATGGAATCGCTTCGAACCGCGTCCCAGCCGCGTCGGACCGCCCAGGTCCCTGGCGCGTTCGCAGTCTTCGTCCTGCTCTCGTCTACGGCCTGCGAGCCGGCGCTGAACGGGGAGAACGCGCCCGCCCGGGCGAGCGCTCAGCAACGGAGCTCGGAGTGGGACTACTGGGCGCCCCAGCGCGACATGATCCAGAGGGGAGTGCAGGCCATCCTTCAGTGCAACGGACTCTTCACCTCCCACCGGCCCGTCGATCTCGTCTTCGAGCAGGAGCTGGCCTATCTGGCCAGTCCCGTGGGCTCCGCCGAAGGGGGCGACTACGAGGTGAACGAGGAGCTGCGCGCGGTCGCCATCGGCAAGGACGGAGCCGTGCCCACCATGCGCGCCGCCTTCAGAGAGGGGATCGGCTGCGTGACCATGGCCCCCGATCAGGACTTCGACGACATAGGTTCGCTTCCGGAGCACCCCATGGGAGCCCCCGTGCGCGACGCGTCCGACATTCCCTGGCCTGACGGCGATCTCGTGGAAGAGGTCGTCGTTCCGGACGGGGTCGACGCCGACGCGCTCCAGGCGGCTTCGCAATGGGCGTTCGAGCGGGAGTCGCCGGAGCAGGTCACGCTCTCCCTCCTCGTCGTCCACGACGGCGTCATCATCCACGAGCGCTACGCGGACGGTGTGAACATGGATACGCGCACCCGCACCTGGTCCACCGCCAAGAGCATCGCGGTCACGCTCATCGGGATGACGGTCGACGACGGTCTGCTCTCGTTGGACGATCCGCTTCCATTCGAGTGGCTGCCGCGACAGAATCCCGAAGATACCGATCCGCGGCGCGAAATCACCCTGCGCCACCTGCTCAACATGTCGAGCGGACTCGAGACGGTTGACAATAGGGGGATGGAGTACGCCACCGGGTCCGGGCTCTCCTACTGGGCCGGCGCATCGTCGGTCACCGGTGCGCTCTCCAGGGCTCTCATCCGCGAACCCGGGAGCAGTTGGGACTACGAGAACTACGACACGCTGCTGGGAGTGCTGGCGATGAAACTGGCCCTGGGCGGGGGCGACGCCTATCTGGAGTTCCCGCGCCGCAGGCTTCTCGACGTCATCGGTATGCGAAACACGCTCCTCTCCACCGACCGGTTCGGCGACTTCATCTTGAGCAGCCAGGTGTACACCAACGCCCGCGACCTCGGACGTTTCGGCCTCCTGTACCTCAACGGAGGAGTCTGGAACGGCGAACGGCTGCTGTCGGAGGAATGGATCGAGTTCACCCGCACTCCCGCCCCGGCGACCGCGGATCGCGGCAACATGTACGGCGGGCAGTGGTGGCTGGTGCCCGACGGTCGCGACGACGTTCCCAAGGACGCCTATTCCACGGCGGGAAACCGCGGGCAGTTCGTGCTCGTGGTGCCCTCGCACGACCTCGTGATCGTGCGCCGCGGTCTCGACTACGGACGCCAGGGCTTCAACCGTTGGGATCTCCTACGAGAGGTTCTGAAGGCGTTCGGATAGAATCTAGCGGGGGAGCGGTCGGTTCCGCGTCTCCACCGCCGGCGCCGGGACCGGCCCGCATCCCGCCAATCGGAGCCGCCTGCCGACCGACGAACCGCGCAGCGGCACCGCTCCTGCCGATCTTTCCGCATGCCATCCCTACCTTCCTCCTTTTTCTCTTCCGGACGGGAGCGCCGTCTCTGGACCTGTGCGTTCGTCGCCGTGGCGGCCATCTACTCGACCCTCGGATTTGCCGGCACCCTCGCGGCTCGGTTCGCAGGAACCGGCGTGGGCGAATGGATCTTTGCCGCAGCGTGCCTCCTGATTCTGATCGCCGTCGTCACGCAAGGCTTGAGCAGGCGCCCGACCGCAGCCGAGTGGGGGGTCGCCCTCGGGATCGCCGCTGTCTACGCGCTCGTCTTCGCGCGCATGGCGATTCCGACCGAACGTTCGCACTTGGTCGAGTACGGCGTCGTGGCCATCTGCATCCACGCCGCGCTCGTGGAGCGGGCCGCTCGCGGCGGAGAGGTTCCCGTACCGGCACTGCTGACCGTCGCGGCAACCGGATCGCTGGGCGCGCTGGACGAGTTCATCCAGATCGTCGTACCGAACCGCACGTACGACCCCGTCGACATGCTCTTCAACGTGCTGGCCGGGGTGATGGCGGTCGGCGCATCCGTCGCGCTTGCCGCCGCGAGGAGGTGGGTCGCGGCCCGGAAGCGGACCTCGTGAACCGGGATTTCTCGACCAAGGACCCGAACGGTTCCGGGCCGCCGGCAGCCGACCGAAGAAAACCGCCCCATTCGGTGGAGGATGAAGCATAGGCGCCTCCGTCCGGTTTCCGGGACGCGCCTAGGTCACTAACCTCGCAAGATAGACTTTCCTGGCCAAAACGGGCTACCTTTCACACTAATGCGCCGCACCGTAGCTCTCATCGCTCTAGTGGGACTCTCATGGTCCCAACCGGTCGCTTCCCGTTGCGACATGGGGACCGGTGCGTCCCGAGGGACACAGGGCGGGTCGGAGCACCATGCCGCAGCGGCGTCGAGGGTGAGCGATCAGGACCCGGCCCGCGGCGTACCCGGGCATCGCGCCGCTCCGTCCGAAAGGCCGCCGGACTCGCACGGTCGGCACCACGACGCCGGGAACGGGTGCATGATGTTTCTGGGGTGCGGTTCGGCATCGGCGCGGCCGGGCCGGGCCGTGACGGTCGTTCACATTCCTGCCGTGTCGGAGCGTAACGCCTTCCATGCCGCTCCGATCCCCCGCGCTGTTAATCTCTCGGTCGAGACGCCGCCTCCACGCCACGTCGCCTGATCCCCTTGCAGTCCGCGGCGAAACCCGCGGGCTGTTCGACACGCGTCAGGCTCGACGACGCGTCACGTCGGGCGTTTCCGCCCGGCGACCGACTATTCAGGCCGCGAGGAACCCATGTCCACACCGCGAATCGTGGCGGTCGCACATGCGATCGCCGTTCTCCACAGCACCGCCGCCGCGTGCGCCGAAGCGCAAACGCTCACGTACAGTACGAACGGCGACACGGCGTTGGCCGCCCTCATCGAGGAAGCCGTCGAGCGCAACCCGCAGCTCCGAGCTGCACGGCTGGAATGGGTGGCCGCCGAGGCGCGCATCCCCCAGGCATCGGTGCTGCCCAATCCCACCGTGTCCTTCACTCAACACGTGCTCGGCCCCCAGACGAGGGTCGGACCGCAGTTTTCCAACATCTCGCTGAGCCAGTCCATGCCCTGGTTCGGCACCCTCGCGGACCGCGCCGCCATGGCCGAGTCCGAGTCCGCGATTCGCGGCGAGTCCTACCAGGCGTTGAGAGCCGAGATCGTGCGCCGGGTCAAACTGGCCTGGTACGATCTCATTTATCTCGACCGGGCGTTGCGGGTAACCGGTGAGGAGGAGGAGCTTCTGCGGCACTACGAGTCTCTCGCTCGGGCGCGCTACTCCCAGGGCTCGGGCCAGTTGCAGGAGGCGGTAAAGCTCCAAGCCGAGATTACACGGGTCCTGAACCGACGACAGGAGCTGCTGCAGCAACGGACGGATACCGAAGCCCTGCTGAACCATCTGACGGCCCGACAGATCGGGGCCGCTATTGCGCCGGTCCTCGACGTCGGATATCGTCCCCAGGACCCCATCGACGCCGAAACCTTGCAGGAGATCGGCCTCGCAGTCAGGCCGGAGATCGCCGCGGCCCGGATGGGTGTGGAGAGAAGCCGACACGCAGTAAGCTTGGCCAACCGACGTTCCCGGCCCGGTCTTACGGTCGGCATCGCCTGGGGTGCCGTGCTGCCCCGACGCGACGATCCGGGACTCGCCCTCCCTCCCGCAGGCAACGGCCGGGACCATTTCAGCCTGACTCTCGGTGCCAGCATTCCCTTCTCCAGAACCGCGAACCGAGCGGCCGTGGAGGAAGCTTCGGCCAAGCTGGCGGCGGCCGAAGAGACCTACCGGGACCTGACCGCCGGCGCGGCCATGGGCGTGCGCACCGCCGCGTTCCGCCTGGAGACCGTCGCCCGGCAACTCGATCTCTTCGAACGAGCGCTGATCCCGCAGGCCGAACACGCGCTCCGCACGACCGAAGAGGCGTATTCCACCGGGGTCACCGGCGTGGTCGAACTCCTTGACAGCGAACGACTGCTTCTCGATGTCCGGCTCGGCTTCGCGCGGCTGCAATCCGACTACATGAAGGCGTCGGCGGAGATGGAACGCGCGACCGGATCTCCGTTTCCGACCTCCGCCGGGAACGACGGGACGTCGGCGGGCGGCCCGACCTTCCTCGTCGACCCGGGCTCCAAGGAGGTGGGATCATGACGGCGCCCCAGCGAATGCGCGGCACCTGGTTCGCGGCGTTCGGGATCGTGGTGGGTCTCGTGATCGGAGTGGGGGGAACGGCCCTGCTGCTGTCGTCCCGGATCGGCGGAGAAGCGGAAGAGAACACGCGGCAGGGCACGACCGCCCGGGGTGACGACCTGGCCGCGAGCGACACGGACGGTGCGCGACGGATCCTGTACTGGCGCGCACCCATGGATCCGAACTACACCTCGGACCGGCCCGGAAGGTCCCCCATGGGGATGGATCTCGTTCCCGTCTACGAAGACGCACCTTTACCGCAGGCGGACACGGATTCGGATGCCGTCGGTGCAGAGAGCGGCATCCGCGTGAGCCGGTCCTTCCTCCAGAACTTCGCGGTGCGAACTGCGGAGGTCCGTCGGGGAGCGCTGCCGGTCACGATCCGAACCGTCGGAACCCTGGCCCACAACGAGGAACGGGTCGTGTCGGTGCAGACGAAGTACGAGGGGTGGATCGAACGCGCCAGCGTCAACAACGTGGGTGAGACCGTGGCCAGGGGTGACGCGCTCTTCGAGATTTATAGCCCGCAACTGGTCACGACCCAGCGCGAGTTCCTGGGAGCGATGGACTACCTGCGACGCCTGCAAGCCCTGGGCGCTTCACCGGAGGCCGTGGGACGGGCGCAATCCCTCCTCGCGGCGGCACGGGAGCGGCTGCTCTACTGGGACATGACCGCAGCCCAGATCGAGGCGTTGGCGGAGTCGCAGACCATCGAACGAACGATCCAGGTCTTCTCGCCCGCCGACGGCTTCATAGTCGAGAAGATGGGCGATTCCATGGAGGGGATGAAGCTCGGCCCCGGAATGACGGTCCTGAAGATCGCCGACCACTCCGTTCTGTGGGCCGAAACCGAGTTCTACGAGGGCGATCTCCGCCATGTTCGCGAAGGCCAGACCGTGACCGTGGTGGCCGATGCGTTTCCCGGACAGGAATGGACGGGTCGCATCCTCTTCTTCCGCCCGGCCGTGGATACGCGCACGAGAACGCTGACCGCGTTCGTCGAAGTCGCAAATCCGTCGCTCCAGCTCAGGCCGATGATGTACGTCGATGTGACGGTGCGGGCGAGCGGGTCCGCAGACGCCCTGACCGTGCCTGCCGAAGCGATCCTGCACAGCGGGACGCGCGCGGTGGCGATAGTGGCGCGCGGCGAAGGGATGTTCGAGCCCCGCGAGGTCGTGCTCGGCGTGGAGAGCGACGGGAGGCAGGAGGTGACCGACGGACTTGCCGAGGGTGAATCCGTGGTTGTCTCGTCCCAGTTCCTCATCGACTCGGACGCGAACCTCAGAGGTGCGATCTCGCAACTGCTCAGCGAAGCGGAGCCGACGGCGTCCGAGGGCGCGGCGGCCGATACGGCCACCCCCGGCCACAACCACAACTGACGGAGAGGTCCGATGTTGGAGCGAATTGTCGACTTTTCCATACGGAATCGGCTGCTGGTCGTGCTGGGAGCCGCGCTGGTCATCGGGTTGGGGGCGGTATCGCTCAACAGGTCTCCGGTCGATGCGATTCCCGACCTCTCCGACGTCCAGGTCATCATCCAGACCGATTACCCCGGGCAGGCGCCGCGCATCGTCGAGGACCAGGTCACCTATCCGCTCGCGACTCGGATGCTGGGTGCGCCCTTCGCACAGGTGGTCCGAGGATATTCGTACTTCGGCGTGTCTTTCGTTTATGTGATCTTCGAAGACGGCACCGATCCCTACTGGGCCAGAAGCCGTGTGCTGGAGTACCTCGATGCCGTCTCGGATCAGCTTCCGTCCGGTGCAAACCCGACCCTCGGTCCCGATGCCACGGGAGTCGGATGGGCGTTCGTCTACGCCCTGAAGTCCGAGCTCCAGGATCTCGGCGAGCTGCGGTCGATCCAGGACTGGTACCTGAAACAGGAGCTGAGCGCGGTGCCGGGCGTCTCGGAAGTGGCCAGCGTGGGTGGCTTCGTGCGCCAGTATCAGGTCACGGTAGACCCCAATCGTCTCCGAGCGTTCGATCTCTCCATTTCGGAGATTCGCGAAGCGATTCGGGCGAGCAACAGCGACGTGGGTGGCGGGTTGATCGAAGTCGCCGAGAAGGAGTTCATGATCCGGGGTCTCGGCTACGTCCGGTCGGTCGAAGACATCCGGCGCATCGGTCTCGGAGCTGGCGTGGACGGCACGCCGATTCTGTTGGAGGACGTGGCGCGGGTGAGCGTGGGGCCGGAGAGCAGACGCGGGCTTGCCGAGTGGAACGGCGAGGGTGAGATCGTAGGCGGAATCGTGGTGGTGCGGCCGGGGACCGACGTCCGCAAGGTGATCGACGATGTGAAGGCCAAGCTTGCGGAGATCGGGCCCGGTCTGCCGGACGGCGTCGAGATCGAGGTCGCCTACGATCGCACATCCCTGATCGACCGCGCGGTCGCGAGCATCCGGGCGAGCCTCCTGCAACAGCTCCTGATCGTAGGCCTGGTGTGTCTGATCTTCCTCTCTCACATCCGAAGCGGGTTCGTCGCCGTCGTGGCGCTGCCCACCGGGATCCTGCTGGCGATGATCGCAGTGAAGCTTCAGGGGCTGACGCTCAACATCATGTCGCTGGGGGGCATCGCGGTCGCGATCGGAACCATGGTCGACGCCGGGATCGTGATGGTCGAGAACGCCCACAGGCATATCGCGCGGAGCGGGGGCCGACGGTCGCGCTGGGAGGTGGTCGCGGGTGCGGCTCGCGAGGTCGGCCCGTCCCTCTTCCTGGCCTTGCTGGTGATCACCGTGTCGTTCATGCCGGTCTTCGCGCTGGAAGCGCAGGAGGGACGTCTCTTCCGACCGCTCGCCTTCACCAAGACCTACGCGATGACGGCGGCGGCCCTGCTCTCGGTGACGCTCGTGCCGGTGCTGGTGGGCTACTGGGTGCGGGGAAGGATTCGTCGGCCGTCCGCAACGCCGGCAGGGCGGGTTCTTGCGGGCGCGTACAGGCCGGTCGTCGGGTTCGTGCTGCGTTTTCGCGGATGGGTGATCGGAGCAGCCGTGATCGCGCTTCTGGCGACCTGGCTGCCGTGGTCGCGCCTCGGTTCGGAGTTCATGCCGCCGTTGTGGGAGGGGGATCTGCTCTACATGCCCACGACCCTCCCGGGGGTGTCGATCACCGAGGCCCGAGAAATCCTCCAACAGACGGATCGGGTCATCCGCACCTTCCCCGAGGTCCGGCACGTGTTCGGGAAGGTCGGCCGAGCGGAATCCGCTACCGATCCGGCACCGCTCTCAATGATCGAGACCACCATCGCCCTCAAGCCGCGAAGCGAGTGGAGGCCCGGAATGACGCCTGACGCGCTGATCGCGGAGATGGACGCGGCTCTCACGATTCCCGGATTGACGAACGCATGGACGATGCCGATCCGGGGCCGCATCGACATGCTGTCCACCGGCATCAGGACGCCGGTCGGGATCAAGGTGGCCGGACCCGATCTGGCCGAGCTCGACCGACTGGGTCGAGAGATTGAGGCGGTCGTGAGGGACGTGCCGGGCACGGCCAGCGTCTATGCCGACCGCCTCCTGGGCGGCAACTACCTCGATATCGAGATCGACCGGGTCGCGATCGCGCGCCACGGGTTGACCGTTCAGGACGTGCAGGACGTGATCCGGACCGCGATCGGCGGCATGAACATCACCACGACGGTGGAGGGGCTAGAGCGCTATCCGGTGAATCTGCGCTACGGTCGGGAACTGAGAGACGACCTTCCGGGGTTGCGTTCCGTGCTGGTCGCGACACCGGACGGGCACAACGTGCCGCTGGGAGAACTCGTCGGCATGGAGTACGCTTCGGGACCCCCCAGCATCAAGAGCGAGGGGGCGAGGCCGAACGCCTGGGTGTACGTCGATGTCCGCGACACCGACCTTGGGAGCTACGTGAAAACGGCTCGCGAGGCGGTCACGAACGGCGTGTCTCTACCGGAAGGATACACGCTGGCCTGGAGCGGCCGGTACGAGTTCCTGGAGCGCGCGGAAGAACGCCTTGCTCTGCTCATTCCGCTCACGCTCTTCCTGATCTTCGTCCTCATCTACGTCGCCACGAAATCGGCGACCGAGACCCTGCTCGTGCTGGCGGGCGTCCCGTTCGCCGTGGCGGGATCCTTCTGGCTGCTCCATGCGCTCGACTACGATCTCAGCGTCGCCGCGTGGGTCGGCGTGATCGCGCTCGCCGGCCTCTATGCGGAAACCGCCATCGTCTTCCTTCTCTACCTCAACATCTCGTACCGGGACTACCGGGATCGCGGGCTGCTCACCGACCGGGGCGCACTCGTGCAGGCGATCCGAAAGGGTGCGGTGCGGCGGGTTCGCCCCGTCGTCATGACCATCGCGACCGACGTGTTCGGACTGCTGCCGATCATGTGGAGCGCGGGCGCCGGAGCCGACGTGATGAAGAGAATAGCGGCCCCGCTGGTGGGCGGGGTCGTCACGTCGGGAGCCGTCGTGCTGCTGCTCCTGCCGGTGGGCTTCCTACTGTTGAAGCAGAGAGGTCTGCCGAAGGCGACGGAGGTCGCGAAGGCGGACGGTTAGGTCATTGGTGTCGGCGTCAGCGCAGCCAAGCGGTCCGCCGACACTCCCGAACCGCCGAAACTTGCCGTTCGGAGAAGGACATGACAAATTGGGCGCGACGTTGGGAACGAGGCGCCATGGTCCCCACTTGAAGTGCCCCGACGATCCCGCGCTTCAGCGAGACTTTTCCATCTGTGAAGAGCGATGACGAAGCGAATCCGGCCCATGACACCTCGAGCAACTCCGTCCAACGCAGGCGAAGGGCCTGGCTCGGACGGGATTCCCTGGTACCTGGGCGCGGTGCTCTTCGCGTCGACGAGCGTTGTGGTGGGCGTGATCTGGGACATTTCCTGGCACCGAACCATCGGACGCGACTCGTTCTGGACGCCGGCCCACGTGGCGATCTACGCCGGAGGACTCGCCGCCGGTCTCTCCTGCGGATGGCTGGCCCTGAAGACGACCTTTGGAGGCACCGGTCCGGAGGTGGGACGGTCGGTGCGGATCTGGGGACTGCGCGCACCGCTCGGAGCCTGGCTGGGGATTTGGGGCGCGATAGCGATGCTCACCTCCGCACCGCTCGACGACTGGTGGCACAACGCGTACGGGCTCGACGTCGAAATCCTGAGTCCGCCCCACGTGGTCCTCGCCATGGGCATCGACGCGATCCAGCTCGGGGCGCTGCTCATGGCCCTGTCGTGGCAGAATCGCGCGTCGCGGGCGAGACGGCGGCGATTGTGCTTCGCCTACGCCTACGGGGCCGGGATGCTCCTGCTGGCGATGGCTGTGCTGACGATGGAGCGCTCGTTCCCCAACGACTGGCACGGAGCCGAATTTCACATGATTTCGGCAGGCGTTTACCCGGTGGTCCTCTTCGCCGTCGGGCGGGCCGGACGCCTCCCGTGGCCGGCCACATGGGCGAGCCTGATCTATACGGCTGTGACCTTGGCCATGATGTGGATCCTTCCACTCTTTCCAGCGGAGCCGATGCTGGCGCCCATAATGCGCAGCGTGGATGCGATGGTGCCGCCGCCGTTCCCATTGCTCCTGATCCTGCCTGCGGTCGGAATCGACATGCTTCTGCAAAGGACTTCGGGGTCCGACCGGGCTCCGCCGCGGCGTTCGAGGGACTGGGGGATCGCCGCGCTGGGTTCGATCGTGTTCGTGGGCGTCTTCGGTGTCGCGCACTGGTACTTCGGCGAGTTCATGCTGTCCGAGGGTGCGCGCAACTACTTCTTCCAAGGAGACCAATGGGGGTACTTCTCCGCTCCCGGTCCCTGGCAGTACGAGTTCTGGCACGGCGGCCGCTTCGCGGGCGGTGATTTTTCGGCCTCCCATTTCTGGGCGCGAGCGGTATGGGCGCTGCCGATAGGGTTCGTCTCGGCACGGGCCGGCCTTTCCATGGGCAACTGGATGCGGGAGGTGCGCAGATGAAGCGCGCCGCCATCTTCGCCGCCGCCATTTATCTGGCGACTGCGGCGCACGTCGGCAGCAAGAACGTTTTCTTCTCGGGCGCGGCGGGTCCTTACGACGTTTCGGTCGTGGTTCGTCCGCCCGACGTCGTTCCGGGGCTGGCGGAGATTTCGGTGCGAGTTCCGGATGGCCGGAACGACGTCGAGCGCGTCACGGTTCGTCCCGTGCGCTGGGATGCGCAGGAGGGAGGTGCGCCCCCGCCCGATCCCGCCGTTCCCGTGCCGGGCGATTCAGAGCTCTACAGCGCCGAGCTGTGGCTGATGACCGTAGGTGCATACCGAATCGAGGTGACCGTGGACGGTACGCGCGGATCCGGAACCGCGTCGGTGCCCGTGACCTCGGTGATGCGAGGCGTGCGCGACCTGCCGCCCGCCCTGGGAGGGTTGCTCGTCGTATTGGGTGGTCTGCTGCTGTCCGGTGCGGTCGCGATCGCGGGCGCTGCGGTGCGAGAGAGCCGGCTGGCGGCCAACGAGGGGGTCCGAAACACCCATCGCCGTCGCGCCCGTTTCGCCATGGCTTTGGCGTCGGGCACGCTGCTGGCGGCCGCATACGGAGGGTACGCCTGGTGGAACGCGGTCGATCGGGAGGCACGCAGCGGCATCTTCCAGCGCCTCTCCGTGGAGGGCGTGGTGACCCCGGCTGTCGGTGGGCCGGTGCTCGAAGTCCGGGTCACGGATCGGTCGTGGCTCGGGCGGAACTGGAGCCCGCTCGTGCCCGACCACGGCAAGCTGATGCACATGTTCGTGATCGGCGCACCCGACATGCGACGCTTCGCGCATGTCCACCCCGTTCCGGTCGACTCGGCGACATTCCGCGCGCCCTGGCCGGACCTGCCTGCGGGCGAGTACCGGATCTACGGCGACATCGTGCACGAATCCGGCTTCGCGCAGACCGTCGTCGACACCCTGTTCGTACTCGACGAGGCACTCACGCGAGCCGAGCCGGTAGCCGTCGGGGAGGGGGATCCGGACGATTCCTCGTGGCGCGGGGCGCCGGTCCCTTTGACCGATTCAAACCCGTCGACCCCCCTCGCGGACGGATCTACCTTGGTGTGGATGGGCGAGACCGAGCTCCGCGTCGACGAAGAGGTCAAGCTGACCTTCGCGGTACGGGATCCGGTGGGAGACCCGGCGGCGCTCGAGCCGTACATGGGAATGTTAAGCCACGCCGCCCTGACTCGGACCGACGGTTCGGTCTTCGTGCATCTGCACCCGGCGGGCACGATCTCCATGGGCTCGCTCTCCGTGCTCGCGCCGGATGCGCGTCCGCCGACGCAGGCTGGTGCGGTCGAGGAAGGCATGGGCGACGGCACGCGCGATCTGATGGTCGCCGGCTCGGACGACCCGGCCGCCCGGGTGGAGTTTCCCTACGCCTTTCCGCAGCCCGGCGAGTACGCCGTCTGGGTGCAGGTGAAGCGAGAGGGCCAGGTGCTGACCGGGGCGTTTCGGGTGAAGGTCGAGGAATAGGGGGGCCACAGCGGTCCGCAGATGGTGTCGCGGGAACGCGAAGCGTCGCGCCGGAAACGGCTCACAAGGCCGACCTCATCTCCCACAGGTCGGGGAAGGCGGGCTTGACCGTGGTCGCCAGGTAGGCCGCGCCCGCGCTGTCGCCCGTACCCGGTTTGGTGCCGATCGTACGCTCCACAACCTTGACGTGCCTGTACCGCCACTCCTGGAATCCCTCGTCGAGATCCACGAGACGCTCGCACAGGTTGACCAGCGCCGGGTCGGAGCGGTAGGCCCCGGCCAGCATTTCCTGCACTCCGAGGTCCGGCGTGACGGGTTCGGTCAGGTCGCGATCGAGGGCGGACTCCGGAACGTGGTACCCTCCGCGGGCCAGAAACCGGAGGAACGCGTCCCAGAGCGACGGCTCCTCGAGCCTCCTCGCCAAGCGCTGCTGCTCGTCCAGGTCCGGAAAACCCTTGAGCAACGAAGCCCGTTTGATGCCGAGCGTGAACTCCAGCTCCCGGAATTGGGCGGACTGGAACCCGCTGGCGGTTTCGAGCCGGTCGCGGAAGGACTCGAACTCCACGGGGGTCATCGTCTCCAGGACGTCCATCTGAGCCACCAGCACCTTCATGATAGAGCGCACGCGCCTGAGAGTGGCGGCGACGCGGGCCCCGTCTCCTCCGATCAGGAGCTCGCAGCCGCGATCAAGCTCGTGGAGCGCGGCCTTGAACCACAGTTCGTGGACCTGGTGCACGATGACGAAGAGCATCTCGTCGTGCTCCGGAGGGTCGGAGAGGGGCCGCTGCAGCGACAGCAGCTCCGGCAGCGCTATGTACTGCGGGTAGTCCAACGGTTGCGGACTCTCACTCATCTCCGGTATCCGGTCCGTAGGCGCCGCCGGTCGCCCCGAACCGCGGCGTGTAGTCTTTCAGCGTCTCGTATTGCGAAGGCCACGGAAGGGGATACCCGAGCGCGTGTGCTGCGTGCCTGGTCCAGTACGGGTCCCACAAGTGAGCGCGGGCCATGAGGCAGAGATCGGCCCTTCCCGCCGCGATGATCCCGTTCACGTCCTCGAACGACGAGATGTTCCCGACGGCCATCGTGGCGATTCCGACCTCGTGGCGAATGCGGTCCGCGAAGGGCGTCTGGAACTGACGACCGTACCGGGGCCGCTGGTAGGGGACCGTCTGGCCGGCCGAGACGTCGACGATGTCGCAGCCGCAGGCCTTGAGCGCGCGCGAAATATCCACGGCGTCCTCGGGCTCGGTGCCCCCGGGCCACCAGTCGACCGCGGACAGGCGCACGGAGAGCGGGCGCTCGTCCGGCCACAAATCGCGCACGGCCCTCACCACGCGCAGCGGAAAGCGCATCCGGTTCTCTAGGGTTCCGCCGTAGCGGTCGGCCCGACGGTTGGTCAAGGGCGACAGGAAACTGGCGAGGAGATACCCGTGCGCCATGTGTATCTCGACGATGTCGAAGCCGGCCTCGATGGCCATCTCGGTCGAGCGTTCGAAATCCGCGACCAGCGCGTCCATACCCGCCTCGTCCAGCTCCGCAGGCACAGGGCTGTGCTCGAAGTACCCGACGGGTGATGCCGAAACGATCGGCCAGCCGCCCTCTTCCAGAGGCTCGTTCGGCCCCTCCCAGTCGAGCCGGGTCGCGCCCTTGCGCCCGGCGTGGCCGAGCTGGATCCCGATCCGCACGGGTGTGAAGCGCTTCACGAAATCGACGAGACGGCGCCACGCCCCGACGTGTTGGTCCAGATAGATGCCCGCGCATCCCGGCGAGATGCGTCCGTCGCGCCCGACGGCGGTCATCTCGGCCATGACGAGTCCGGCTCCGCCGACGGCGCGCGACCCGAGGTTGACGAGGTGCCAGTCGTTGACCGAGCCGTCCCGGGCCGAGTACTGGCACATGGCCGACACGCCCACCCGGTTGGGCAGCATGAGTTCCCGAATGCGAAACGGAGTGAATAGAGGGGGCGGAGGCGAGCGGTCTCCAGCGGCGCGCGCGATCCCCAGCGCAGCTTCGTGCTCAGCTATCGTCACCCCGGCCTGAATCTCCGACTCTCGCGCCACCCAGGCGTCCACCTTCCGGACGAAGGCGGGGTCGCGCTCGCGCAGGTTCTCGTGGGAGATGCGCAGGCTGCGGGTGAGCAGAGAGAAGCCGAATTGTTCGGGCTCCAGACGGATGTAGCGTTCGGTGTCCTCGAACCATTGGAGGCTTGCCTGGGCGGCGCGTTGGAGCGACTCCGCCGGGCGGCGACGCTCGGCCTCGTAGGCGGCGAGAGCTCGACCCAGCTCTTCCCGGCCGCGACCGTCCGGCCCGTTCTCTCGCAACGCCTCCGCAAGACTGATCGCGTCGAGCAAGGCCAGGCGGGTGCCGGACCCCACCGAGAAGTGGGCGGTGTGGGCCGCGTCTCCGACCAGCACGACGTTGCCTGCCGACCAGCGCACGTTCGTCACCGTCGTGAATCGCCGCCAAGTCGACCGGTTTCGGATCAGCGGGTGGCCGTTCAGCTCCTCGGCGAACAGGCGCGAGAGGAAGCGGACCGTTTCCTCCTCGCTCGCCGCGTCCATCCCCGCTCGCCGCCAGGTCTCCTCCGTGGCTTCCACGATGAAGGTCGAGCGGCCCCGGGCGTCGTACTGGTAAGCGTGGACACGCCAGAGTCCGTGCTCGTCTTCTCGGAACCAGAAGGTGAAGGCGGGAAAGGGCCGGGTCGTCCCCAGCCAGACGAAACGGTTGGGACGCAGGTCGACGGAGGGCTCGAAGGTGTCGGCGAAGCGGCTGCGCACCATGCTGTTGACCCCGTCGGCGCCGATTACCAGGTCGGCGTCGAGGAGCGGCCCCAGGTCGTCCGCCTCAGCCTCGAAATTGAGCTCGATCCCGAGCTCGCGGCAGCGGCGGTGCAGCAGCAGAAGGAGTTCGCGGCGCGAGAGCCCTGCGAAGCCGTGGCCGGTGGACTTCAGTAGGTGGCCCCGATAGTGGATGTGGATGTCGTCCCAGTGGTGGAACCGTTTCTCGACGGCCCGAAGCGTGGCCGGGTCGGCGTCGGCGACCTCCTGCAGGGTCGCGTCCGAGAAGACGACGCCGAAGCCGAAGGTATCGTCCGGCCGGTTGCGCTCGAAGACCTCGACGGTTCGGCTCGGGTCGTCCTTCTTGAGGAGCAGCGCGGCGAAGAGTCCGCCGGGTCCGCCCCCGACGACGTTGACCTTCAACCTTCGGAGTCCCGCACCAGGGCTCCCCCGACGATCAGTCGCTGGATCTCCGTCGTCCCTTCGTAGATGCGCAGCCCCCGCACGCTCCGGTAGAGGCGTTCGACCGGATGCGAGGCCAGCACGCCCCGCCCTCCTAGCACCTGCACCGCCCGGTCGACGATTCGCTGGGCGGCCTCGGTGCAGAAGGCCTTGGCCATCGCCGCCTCGAGCGTGATGCGCGCCGCGCCCCGGTCCTTCTCCCACCCTGCCCGGTAGGCCAGCAATCGCCCGGCGGTCAGCTCGACGGCCGAATCGGCGAGCTTGGCCTGGACGAGCTGGAAGGATCCGAGCGGCTTCCCGAACTGTTTGCGGCTCCGAGCATGCTCGATGGCCTCGAAGAGCGCCCGTCCCGCCATCCCGCACGCCGCAGCCGCCACGGTGGGACGAAGCCGGTCCAGCGTCGCCATCCCGGTCTTGAAGCCGGTTCCGGGCTCGCCCAGCATGGCCGAGGCCGACACGCGGCAGCCGTCGAGGCGGATCTCGCCGAGCGGATGCGGTGCGCTCATCACCTGCGCACCGACGAACTCCAGTCCCGGTGCGTCGGCGGGCACCACGAAGCACGAAATGCCGCGCGTTCCCGCACTCGGATCGGTCGTCGCGAAGACCACGTAGAAGTCGGCGATGCCTGCGTTCGAAATGAAGGCCTTGCCGCCGTTGAGCACATAGCGGCCCGCGCCGTCGGGCACGGCCGCCGTTGCGAGCGCGGCCACGTCCGAACCCGCCTCCCGCTCGGTCATCGCGAATGCGCCGATCGCGTCGCCCGCGAGAGCCCGCGCCGTCCAACCCCCAGGGTCCTCGCCGCGAATCAGCCCCGGAGTAGCGCTCAGCCCCTGCAACGCGAAAACCGAATCGGCCAGCGGCGACCACCACGCCAGCGCCTCGCGCGCGATCAGGCAGCCGCGAACGTCACCCGCGCGGATCGGCTCGAAGAGCCCCGCCGTTCCCATCCGCCCCACCAGCTCCTTCGCCCGTTTCCGCGCTGCGGAGTCGCTCTCCGGATCGCCCTCGTTCCCGATTTCCTCGCGGCAGAACGCCCGAACCCGCTCGACGTACCTGCGGTGCGACGGCTCCACGAACGCTGCCACGGCATCGAGCGAGAGCCCGCGCCGGTCAATCAAAGCGCGGCCTTCGCTTCTCGACGAACGCTTGGTAGGCCTCGAGAAAGTTCGGGTCCTGCATGCACTTCGCCTGGGCGCGCGCCTCGGCCTCGAGCGCAACCTCCATTTCCATGTGCGCCTCCCGGTTGAGAGCCTCCTTGGTGACCTTCAGCGCGAACGACGGACCTCGGGCCAGCTCCTCGGCAAGCTCCGTCGCCGCCGCCAACGCCTCGCCGTCCGGGACCACGCGGTTGTAGAGTCCGATGCGGTGGGCCTCGGTCGCGTCGATGAACGCGCCGGTCATCAGCAGCTCGGAGGCACGTCCGAAGCCCACGATCCGCGGCAGCAGCCACGCCGCTCCCATGTCCGCCCCGGAGAGTCCCACTCGGGTGAAGAGATACGCGATCCGCGCCGACTCCGCCGCCACGCGCACGTCGCAGGCCGTCGCGATTGCGGCGCCGGCCCCCGCCACCGTGCCGTTCAGTGCGCCGACCACCGGCTGTCGGCACGCCCGGATAGCCGCGATCAGGTCGCAGGTCATGCGCGTGAAATCGAGCAGTCCGTCGAAGTCGAGCTCGAACAACGCACCGATGATCTCTTCCACGTCGCCGCCGGTGCAGAATCCCCGCCCCGCTCCGGTGATCGCTATCGCCCGTACCTCGGGTGTAGCGTCCAGCCCCCGGAACGTGTTTCTCAGCTCGTCGTAGACCTCGAAGGTGAGTGCGTTCAGCCGCTCCGGGCGGTTCAGCGTGATGCGAGCGACCTTCGTGTTCGCGTCGAAGTCCAGCAGGAAGGAACTAGGCGGCTCGGTGAGAGGGGACTTGAGATCGGTCACGGCTGCTCCTCGGCGGCCGCCCTTGCGGGCTCCACCTCATCGGTTCGCTTACTCGGAACGACGGCCGTGGCCTCGATCTCGACCACCGCCTTCGGGTCGACGAGCTCGGTGACTGCGACGAGCGACATGGCGGGGAAGTGTTTCCCAAACACCGACCCGTAAGCGGTCCCGATTTCGGCCAGCGATTCGCGATAGACATCCATGTCGGTCACGTAAATGGTCAGCCGGCCGACATCGGCTACCCGTCCCCCGGCCTCTTCCACCACCCGCGCCACGTTGACGAGGGCGGCGCCGAACTGTGCGGACATCCCGGATTCGCTTCCCGCGCCGACCGGTCCCACACCGATCTGCCCCGCCACGAAGAGCGTCCGCCCGCCCTCCGGTGCGAGCATGCCGTTGTTCCAGCCTCGGGGAGGCCCGAGAGCCTCCGGGTTGAAGATCTCGAAAGTCATCGCTCTCCGTCGGTCGCAGCGCGGCCGCCTCCTCCCCGCACCACGAGTTCGCTCCCCTGCAGCGCGCCTGCCGCTTCCGACATGAAGGTCATCATTGTGTGCGCCACCTCCTCGGGTGTGATCATGCGCCCCCCCGGTTGCATGTTCTCGAGTCCCTTCCTGATTCCCGCCGCATCCCGCCCCGTGGTCGTGGCGATGCGTTCGATGTTCCGATCCGTCATCGGCGTGTCCACGTAGCTCGGGCAGACGGAGTTAACGGTGACGCCGGTGCCGCTCAGCTCCTCGGCGAGGCAGCGCACCATACCCAGGAGCGCATGTTTGGAGGCCGCATAGGAGGTGATGTAGCGCGACCCCGAGAGGCCCGCGATCGACCCGACGTTCACGATCCGTCCCCAGCCGCGCCGGAGCATCTCGGGCAAGAACGCCTGGGTGACGAGGAGCGGCCCAGTCGCGTTCACGCGGTGGAGCTCCTCCCACTGCTCCATGGTCACCTTGAGGAAGGGCGCCGATCGGGACGCTCCCGCGTTGTTGACCACGATATCGACGCTGCCGACCAGTTCGCCCGCTCGGGCGGCCATCGCCGCCACCGAGTTCCGATCGGTCACGTCGCAGGCCACCGCGTGCACCGTCCGACCGTCGCGCCGCAATGCCTCGGCCACCGCTCCGATCTCGTGCAAGCTGCGGGCCGCGACCACCACCGCCGCCCCTTCCTCCGCGAGCGCGCGGGCTGCTGCGGCGCCGATGCCGCGCCCGCCGCCGGTCACCACGGCCTTCCGTCCGGCCAGCTCGCCGCGTGTCACTCCGAACGCTGCCCAGGCGCCAGCGTTTCGGCGAGTGCGTCCACCATGATCCGCGCCAGCGCCTCGGTCGAAGCTTCGCCCTCTTCGGCGGTCGCCGCCGCGGGATCCCCGCAATACGCCTCCCCGACACCCGCCTCCTCGAAGGTGGTCGCGCCGGCCCGGATCGCGACCGAGAGCGATGCCGGGTTCGCGGACAGTCCGCGCCGGGTTTCGTCCCGCACCAGTTCCGGCGCCGCCGTCATCACGACCGAGGTCTCGAAGCTCCCCGCGTGGCACGCCCCGCTCCTGAATTCGGTGGTGAGTCGCGAGGCCCAGCGCCGCTCCGTGAGGTCGGGATGGATGACGGGCATCCGGCCGTCGCGCGCGCAGGCTGCCCGGATCGCGGCCAGGTGGGCGGGGTCGAGGTGAGCGTTGACCACGACGAGCGCGGCTGCGCCCTGGTGTTCGAGCGAGTCGGCCACATCGGCCAGCAGGGCGGAGAAGGTGGCCGGACGCACCGAAATCGTTCCCGCGAACCCGTCCGCGAAGGGGGCCGCCGTATAGGCGAGCGGCGGTAGGACCAGGGGATGGAGGTCCAGGGCCCGGAGCCCGGGCAGCGCGGCTTCAGCGACCGCGGACGAGATGATCACGTCGGTGGTGAGCGGGAGGTGGGGGCCGTGCGCCTCGACCGCGCCGACCGGGAGAAGTGCCACGACGCGGGAACTGCCAAGGCCCGCAGCCTCGTTCGTCGCTGGCGCTCGCCCCAGACCGAGCCCGTCGAGTTCGGTCCAGGTCGCGCTACCCCAGAGGTGGTTGTCCATTGACCATGACTTCCTTGTTCCCGAACATAAGTCCTCCTTCTCGCAGTCTCTGGAATCTAGCATGTCCTTCGAGCCGCCCAACCCGTTCAACATCGCCGACTACTTCCTGGACGACCGAGTCCGAGAAGGGAACGGCGGCCGCGTCGCGCTCCGCACGGCTGACGGAAACGTCACCTACGCGGAGTTGCAGGCGCGGGCCGACCGTTTCGCCAACGCGCTCGGCGGCCTCGGCGTGCGGCCCGAGCAGCGGGTTCTGATCGCGCTCCCCGACGTGCCCGATTTCGCTGCGGCGCTCTTCGGCACGCTCAAGGCGGGCGCCGTCGGGGTGATGGTTAATCGCTTCCTCGACGAGCGCCGGCTCCGCGACCTCTGCGACTACACGCGGGCCGCTGCGGTCGTCCTGCAAGCGGATCAGCGGGAGCCCTTCGACCGGGCCGCGGCCTCCGCCAGAGCCCGCCCCCGTCTCCTCGTGCTCGGAACCGAGGAAGGGGAACGGGTGGTGGGCGACTCCGACCCGCATTTCGACAACTTCCGTTCCCACTCCGACGATCCGGCGATCTGGCTCTTCTCGGGCGGAACGACCGGGCTTCCGAAAGGCGTCGTTCAGAGCCACGCCTCGTTCGCCAACTCGACCGAACGCTACGCCCGCCGAGTGATCGGCTACGCGCCCGACGACGTCACCATCTCGGTGCCGAAGCTCTTCTTCGGCTACGCCACCGGCTCCAACCTCCTCTTTCCGCTCGCCGCAGGAGGGTCCGCCGTGCTTTTCCCGGAGCGTTGCACCGCCGACGAGCTCTTCGCTCAGATCGCCCGGCACCGCCCCACGATCCTCGTGAACGTGCCTACCATGGCGAACCAGATGGTGACGCACCCCCGCGCCCACGAGCAGGACCTGAGCTGTCTTCGGCTCGCCACCACGGCAGGCGAGGCCCTTCCCGCTTCGCTTCATCGCCGGTGGAACGACACCTTCGGCGTTGAGCTGCTCGACGGTCTGGGCACGGCCGAAATGTGGCACGTGTTCATCTCGAACCGCCCCGGCGAGGTTCGGCCCGGCACCCTCGGCACCGCGGTTCCCGGCTTCGACGTGCGGCTCTGCGACGACGACGGCCGCGAGGTGCCGCCCGGCGAGCTGGGCCGCATGCGCGTCCGGGGCGGCTCCCGGGCGCACGGCTACTGGCAGCGTCCTCGCGAGACGCGTCGCGCCTTCGCCCACGACTGGTACGTCTCCGGCGACATGATGACCCGTGACGAGGACGGGTACTTCACCTACCAGGGACGCTCCGACGACCTCCTCAAGGTCTCGGGCAAGTGGTTCTCTCCGGCGGAGGCCGAAGAGCGGCTGCTGGCCCACGTCGATGTCCGCGAGGCCGCGGTCGTGGGGGTCGAGGACGCCGACGGACTCGTGGTCCCGGTGGCGTTCGTTATCCTGGCGGATGGATCGCCTGCGGACGCGACGGACCTGCGTACTCACGCCCGCAACCGCATGGAATCCTACAAGATCCCGCGAGCGATCCACCTGCTCGACGACTTCCCACGTACTCACCTGGGCAAGGTGGACCGCAGGGCGCTCAAGTCGATGGCGGCGGGGTCATGCTTCTAAGCAAGTCGCTGGTGGCAAAGCCCATCACGGCGCACATGAAAAGTGGCGGGAAGGGATCGCACCAAGTTCAGGAACCGAGCCGTCAGGCCGCCCGGGGTTGCTTCCGCGAGCGAAACGGGGCACCTTCGACGCCAGGCGGATGCGACCTGTGGCAGCAGCGATTCGCCATTCGATAGGGCAAACCGGACGACACCACTCCCAGGAACCCCATGACCGAACCCACCCGAAGCGGACGTCCCGCCGTCCACCCGGTCCGCGGCCCACGTCCTCGCGCCCTTTGTCGCAGCTACGGGGCTTCGCGTGGATCCGTTCACGTTCTTCTCGTCATCGCCACGCTGTCGGCCGCCTATCCTTCCCTCGCGTCCTCACAGGCGTCCAGCCTCGTCTCCCCCGACGGCGCCGTCGACTGGAACCGCTTCTACACCGCCGCCGAGACCGACCAGATCCTGCGCGAGTTTCACGCCCTCCATCCGGGACTCACCGAGCTGTACCGGATCGGCGAGAGCTTGCGAGGCCGACCCCTGATGACGATCGCCATCACCAACGAGGCGACCGGTCCCGCGCACGAGAAGCCCGCCCTCTACGTCGACGGCGGCATCCACGCGGGCGAGCTCACCGGATCCGCCGTGGCCACCCACCTCGTCGGCCATCTCCTGAACGGGTACGGCGCCGATCCGCGCATCACCGCCCTCCTCGACACACGCGCGTTCTACGTTCGCCCGAAGTTCAATCCCGACGGCTCGGACCTGGCCCTGATCGAGGACCAGTCGCTGCGCAGCACCACCCGCCCGTTCGACGACGACGAGGACGGGACCGCGGACGAAGACCCGCCCGAGGACCTCGACGGCGACGGCTGGATCACGCGCATGCGCATCCCCGACCCGCGGGGCGTCTGGGTGGCCGACCCCACGGACGATCGCATCCTGGTGCGCGATCCCGAGATGAGCATGGCCGGGCCGCGTTACACGACCATGAGCGAGGGGATCGACAACGACGTCGACGGCGCGCTCAACGAGGACGGCGTCGGCGGGCTCGACATGAACCGCAACTTCCCGCGCAACTGGGAGCGCGAGCACCTTCAGCCCGGCGCCGGGGACTATCCGCTTTCGGAACCCGAGACCCGCGCGGCGGCGGAGTTCGTCAACGCCCATCGCAACATCGTCGGCATCGTCGCCGGCCACACTTCGGGAGGATTCGTGTACCGGCTGCCCTCGGCGTCGGCCCCGTCCCTCTTCCCGCCGAACGATCTGGAGCTGATTCTGCACCTGGGCGAGGAGTACACGCGTTCGACCGGACGCCCCGTGGTGCCCAGCTCCACGCACCCCACCGAGCATCGCTACGGGACGCTGATTTCTTGGGGATACTGGGATCACGGCGTAATCGGATGGGTCCCGGAGTTCTCGCCCGGGCCGGAGGCGTGGGTGACGGACTACGACGGGGACGGAGAGATCGTCGAGGCCGAGCAGCACCGCTTCAACGACGAGGAGCTCGGCGGCAGGTACTTTTCGGACTGGACGCCCTTCGAACATCCGGAGTTCGGCGCTGTCGAGATCGGGGGATGGCACGCCAAGTTCTGGGGGCAGAACCCGCCGCCCGAGTTTCTGGAGGAAGAGACATCCCGGCAACTGCACTGGATCGCGTATCTCGCTGAGCAGAGTCCGTTGATCGCGATGAGCGAACCGCAGGTTTCGACGGTTGAGGACGGCGTCTTTCGGGTGGAGGTGACGGTGTCCAACACGGGCTTCCTGCCGACGAGCGTGACGGACCGAGGCGTGGTGGGCCGCGAGCGCCCGGACGGAAGTGTTGACCGGCGCGTGGTGAGAGCCCCCGCGGTGACGCTCTCGCACCCAGGGCTGGATATCGTGGAGGGAGAGGCGCGCACCGTGATTCCACATCTGAGGGGGTCGAACCCGTTCCTGCGCGCAGCGGCTTCGAACTCGCACACGGTGACGTGGACGGTGCGGGCAGCGGCAGGTGAGCGGGCGGTGCGCGTGGAGGCCGCGTCGGACAAGGGCGGCGTCGCTCGTTCGGGATGGGTGGTGGTCAGATGAGGTGGCGGCTCCGAGGATCCGCGAACGGACTGCTGACGGCTCTGGCCCTGGCCGGGGTCGTACTGTGGACTCAGCCGCTCGACGGGCAGGAGGCGCGGCGGCGCTGGGAGAGGATGTGCCAGATCAGAGCCGAGAAGTTCGATCTGGTGCTGCCGAGGGCGATGCAGGACAACGGCCTCGACATGTGGATCGTGGTCATGCGCGAGGGATTGCTCGACCCGATGTGGGAGGCGTTGGGTCGAGGCTACGTGGGCGACTGGGCCTACTACGTCTTCACCGATCGGGGCGAGCGCAGCGAACGCGCCGCGCTGGGGGTCGGCGGCTACAAGCTGGAGCAGTGCGGAGTGTACGACCATTTCGGGCCGGCTTCCTCGCTGGCCGCCTACGTGGCCGAGCGCGATCCCGAGCGGATCGGGGTCAACATGGCGACTTCGATCGGGGGCGCGGACGGCTTGTCCCACACCTCCTGGCTGCACCTGCGTGAAGAGCTGGGCGATCCCTACGCCGACCGGCTGGTCTCCGCCGAACGATTCGTCTCGGATTTCCGAGCGACCCGTACCGCCTCCGAGATCGCCGCGTTCGCCGAAGCGGGTGAGATCAGCCGTGAAATCGCGGAGCGGGCATTCTCGAACGAGGTCATCACCCCAGGCGTCACGAGCTTGGAAGACGTAGCCTGGTGGATGCTGGACCAGCTTCTCGCTCGCGGGCTCGACTCGTCCTTCGACATGCCGTCCGTCTACCTGACAGGTCCGAACGGTATCGAGGCCACCTCCACCGACCGGATCATCCAGCGCGGCGATCTTCTGATGATCGACTGGGGTGTCGGTTTCCTCGACTTCTATACCGACATGAAACGGGTGGCCTACGTTCTGCGCGACGGCGAAACCGAACCGCCGCCGGGAATCCGCAACGCCTTCGAACGCGCCATGGAGGTGCGCGACGTCATGAAGGCCGCGATCAAGCCCGCCCCCACCGCCCAGGATGCCCTCGACGCCACCTGGGCCGCCATCGAGACCGCCGGCTTCAACCGCATCGAGTTCAACCGACCCACCGACGATCCGGCAGTGACCGACGTGGTGATCGGGCCGCACTCGGTCGGCAACTGGGGGCACGGCTTCGGCCCGTCGCTCGCCTTCTTCAACCCGACCCGGCTGACCTACGAGCTCCGCCCCGGCACGCTCATTTCGGTGGAACTCTTCGCTTACACGGCCAACCCGGAGTGGAACGACGCCAAGGTGCGCATCCCGCTGGAGGACGACGCGGTCGTCACCGAGCGGGGCGTGGAGTGGCTTTACCCTGTGACGCGGCGGATACTGGTGGTGAGATAGGGTCGGTCGGCACGTCTCGTCGGAGCTGGACGCGCTCCGTTTTCACCTCTGCGGCACGACGGGGTAGGACCTGCCCGCGGCAGGTACTGCGAGCCATGATCGGAGTGATGGATGACCGGTCCGTTCGGCTGGCGGCAGGTGACGCCATCGTCGGGGCGCTGCCGACGCACACAGGGCGGTTCTGTTCGAACTCGCGGCCGGACCGCCGAAGCCCGAGTTCGAGCTGTCCACGAGGAATTACGTGCGGGAATTCCTCGAGTCCAAAGGTCGCGACGTGGAGGCGTTCGCCCGCGAATACGAGGAGCGCCTGATCGTGACCGGGCGCATCCGCCGCCGCTAGCCTCTCGAGCTATTGGTACGTTGAATCCGAGACGTACGCTGTTGACCGGAAGGAATAAGTGAACATCCGCCTTACCCCAAACGGCCAGGTGGAGATACCGGTCGGCAGGGCAAAGGTGAACGCGTGGGCGTATTTGATCGGTCTGGGACTCAACCCTCAGCTGACCCTTGACGGCGCCATGCGCCACGAGGGCCTGGGCGGCGCCCCGGGTCCCAACGGCAAGGGACACTCGGGGCAGATGAGAAAGGCGAACACCGCCATCGCCTGCGGAGACGCCGCCGCGCTCGTCGAGCCATCGTGTACGGAACCAAGTCCGACATCGAAAAAAGGTAAGAGAAGTGGAGAGATACGCCGTAAGAACTTTTGCTTGGGCGACCAACCACCACTTCGTACACGGCAACTTTCAGCCGAAAACCGCGCCGATCGTGTATTTCGACCCCTCCGACACGACGATTGGCCCGCAAGCCTACTATGTTGAAGATCCCGCAGGAAACGACCCAGAGGCTTCGCGTCCGCCCGAGTGCGACTGGAGCAACTTCTAGAGCTGATGGGAGCAAAGGAACCGATCATGAAGACCGACCGAACTTTGAAGAGCAATCGAAGCCCGCTTGCCGCAGCGGCCGCAGCCGCGCTGATCGGGCTGGCGCCGACCGGTGAGCCGGCCCAGGCGCAGAGGCCCGAGGACCCCCGCGAGTTCGCGCGCCTCCTGGCCACCGAGATGCGGGGTCCGTCCGGCACCATATTCACATCGCGCATCGGATGCCCTGCGGATGGCGCGTGGGAGCGCGCGGCGTTCGACGAGCTCTACCGCATGGCGGAGGAGTCCGACGTGGAGATGCGGCAGTCGATCTTGAGCGCGATCGGCAGCGCCCTATACCTTGATCCCTGCCCGGAGGTGGAGCCCTGGCT
>JAGWBQ010000015.1:48190-48558 GCA_021295815.1 Gemmatimonadota bacterium
ATGCTTTACATCATGAGGTGGGCTAAGGAGCGAGCCAGCCACGAGCTGGTTCGAGACATCGCCATGGACGCCGACGTCGGCGAGTTCTACCGGAGACTTGCCGCTGAGACGATGGTGAACCAGCGGTTCGGGGGCCCGCCTCCCTGGGATGAGATACAGCGGGATGCCGCGACCAAGGAACGCTGGTTTGGCGCACACAGGGCGGTCCTGTTCGAACTCGCGGCCGGACCGCCGCTGCCCGAGTTCGAGCTGTCCACGAGGAATTACGTGCGGGAATTCCTCGAGTCCCAAGGTCGCGACGTGGAGGCGTTCGCCCGCGAATACGAGGAGCGCCTGATCGTGACCGGGCGCATCCGCCGCCGCTAGCC